>JAQVYX010000006.1 GCA_029004715.1 Acidaminococcaceae bacterium
GCAATACGCGGTGCGTTACGCATAGGTCTATAAGCAACCCGCTCAATAATAATACCTGCTATGCCAGCCGCAACCATTGCAAAAATCAAGGCCGGTACAAAAGAAAGCCCCAACATTGTCGTGGCCACAAAACCCATGTAGGCACCTAGCATGTAAATATCACCATGAGCAAAATTGATTAATTTGATGATACCATAAATCATCGTATAGCCTAATGCGATCAAAGCATAAATGCTACCCAAAGATATACCGTTTATTAGTTGCTGGGCAAATTGCTGGGCAAATGATCCCATATCCATAATAGTAAATTCCTCCTGCCTTAAAAATGAGTATAGTGGGCTGCTTTAATGCAGCCCACTTTTTAGACTAATCAAGGATTAATCTTAGTTCTAAATGTTTGTGCGCCCTCTTTGAATTCAATAATAAAGGCACTCTTTACTGGGTTATGTTGATCATCAAAGGTAACACTACCTGCAACACCATTAAATCCAGCAGTTTTAGCCAAAGCATCTTTAATTTTAACAGTATCAGTGGAATTAGCTGTCTTAATAGCATTGACAACCAACATTGCAGAATCATATGCAAGTGCTGCAAACACGTCCGGTTTTTGATTGTATGCTTTTTTATAAGCCGCAACAAAATCCTTATTTAATTTAGAATCATCTTCTGCAGAATACAAGCTCGAGAAGAAGGTGTTATTCAAAGAAGTTTTACCTGCTATTTCAGGAAGTTTAGAACTATCCCAACCATCTCCACCTGCCATAGGAACGGTAATTCCAATGTCGCGTGCCTGTTTTACAATCATTCCAACTTCTTGATAATAACCGGGAACATAAATCATATCAGGATTGGTTGCTTTGATCTTAGTTAATGTAGCTTTGAAATCAGTATCTTTTTGTAGATAAGATTCTTTTGCTACAATTGTTCCGCCGCCGTTAGCAAAAGCTATTTCAAAAAATTGCGCTAATCCTTTGGAATAATCGGAAGAATTATCAATCAAAAGTGCTACTTTTTGAGCTTTCAAGGTGTTTTTAGCAAAAGCAGCCATTACCGTACCCTGGAAAGGATCTATAAAACAAGCTCTGAACATAAAGTCTTTAGTCTTACCATCTTTTCCAACTGTCACTTGAGGATTAGTTCCCATTGGTGAAATAACTAATACCTTGGCTCCTGTGTTGACAGCCGTAGATGCAATAACTGCTGAAGAAAGATTAGGTCCAATAACTGCCACTACTTTATCTTGAGCTACCAGCTTTTGCATGGCATTAGTTGCTTCAGCAGCTTCAGATTTATTATCAGCCACCACTAACTCCATTTTTTTGCCAAGAACGCCGCCCTTAGCATTAACCTGATCAAACGCCAATTTAATGGCATTTTGTGCTGATTTGCCATAACTTGCGCTACCTCCGGTTAATTCAATATCAGCGCCTACTTTAATGGTATCACTTGCTTTTTTACTACTACCGCCACAACCGGCAAAAACACTGGCTGCTAAAAGCCCGGCACACATCATGGATAAAACTTTTGTCATTCTTTTCATTTCTGTTCCCCCTCATTTAGCTCCTAATCTTTATTATCAATCACTACTCTCCTGATATTTTATCTATAGAGAGTAAAGAGACCAACCTATTTTGAACAAAGAAAGCGTCAGATTGAAGTTGTACCCTCAACCCGACGCTGGATTGAATAAAAGATGTTAATTACAAGGTTATTTTTTCCTTAAATGTTTGTACCCCATCTTTTAATTCAATAATAACGGCTCCGGATACCGGATTATGATCAGCATCTACGGTAAATTTACCTGTAGCTACCGGGAAGTCCTTAATTCTGGAAAGTTCTTGAGCAATCTTAACTCCATCAGTACTGCCTGCACGTTTTATTGCTTCAATAACAACCAAGGCAGCATCATAGCCATGAATACTGAAATTGTCCGGTTCTGCCTTGTATTTAGCTTTATAAGCTTTTATAAAGTTTTGCACGCCAGGCTCTTTATCCTGAGCAGAATAAGCACTGCAGAAATACGTATTATTTAATGCTTCTTTGCCAGCAATTTCTGCTAACTTCGGAGAATCCCAACCATCAGAACCCAAAATCGGACAAGTAAGTCCTACTTCTCGAGCTTGTTTTATAATTTTGGAAACTTCTTCATAATAAGCTGGAACATAAATAGCTTCCGGATTGCTAGCTTTAATTTTGGTCAATGTTGCTTTGAAATCTACGTCTTTCGCCAAGAAAGCTTCCTTATCAACAACTTGACCACCATTAGCTTCTAAGGTTTTAGTAAACACAGCCGTCAAACCTTTAGAATATTCGCTGGAAGAGTCAAACAAAATAGCAACTTTTTTAACCTTCAATGTTTTTTCAGCAAAAACTGCCATTACCTTACCTTGGAAAGGATCAATAAAACAAGCACGGAAAACAAAAGGTTTTACTTTACCATCTTTACCCACGGTAATTCCAGGTGCTGTTGCTACCGGCGCCATTAACGGCACTTTATTAGCAGTAGCAATAGGTGCACTAGCTGCTACGCAACCACTAGTTGCTGGTCCTATAAGTACAACCGCGTGATCCGCTGTAATTAGCTTAGTAGCAATATTACCTGCTTCAGCAGGTTCAGACTTATTATCACCTTGCACTAGCTTAATCTTTTTACCCAATACGCCACCCTTAGCATTAGCCTGCTCAATGGCTAATTGTACTCCATTTAATGTAGATTTACCGTAATTGGCAACACCGCCGGTCAATTCAAAATGTGCTCCTATTACGATTTCATCACTCTTGGCCGCATCTTTCTTTGCTCCGCCACAGCCTGCAAACATTGTGGTCATTAGCATAGCAGCACATGTACACCCAACTGCTTTCTTCCATGCTTTCATTAGAGTCACCTTTTCTTTCCCCTATTTTCTTTTTTAGCTACAATATATTTTCATCTTGTAACTTCTGCCTAACATTATAAGAAACTATTCACACTCTTGTCAATGTTTTTCTCCAATATTTTGAACACCTTCCCTCTTTTTTTGTGAAAACTTGCCAACAACCTTCTCACTTCTAAAGTTGTGTGTATTTAAAGCGGACATGTGTACTATATTTATGTACTTAGCGTTTTGGCTATGTGCTTTTCATTCTAAGCCTTTTAGGTATATAATGTAGTGAGCATTAGACAGGAGGTCCTTATGAAACTATTCCCACTTTTTTTCATCGTTCTTGAAGTAATCAATATTTTTTTCTATAAACACTACTATTATTATACCCAATGGATGACGGCACTCCTACGCAATCCTCCCAAGGATAAACTTAGAGTTGTACTCATTAATAAGATAACCTTACTTTTTATTGCTAATTATATACTACACTTCTTCTTTTTAGCTTACTGTATATATCTTATGTTTAGTGGTAACTGGCAACCAGGATGCATGCTTTTGCTGCTTGCAACTTTGGAAAGTTTCTCTGTGCAAAAAAACATCGACGGCGTAACAGTTAAACAGGAAAATGGTTTTACCTATCCCAAAGCTCCTTTTAAGTATTTAATTTCTTCCTTAACTATCTTTATTTTAATAAATCTAGCAAAGTAGCATCCTTACGATTATCATCTTTCTATGCCAAGGTTGTTTATAAGCAAATAAGTGGCCTCCCGAAAAATCGGGAGGCCACTTATTTGCTTATTATTAGTTAAAATTATATTCTGTAACGATTTTTTCCCTTCCTGTTACTTGGTCTTGGTAATATTCGTAATAACAAATTCCTAAATATGACCCAGACATATTTATAACATTATCATATCCTACATTTTGCAAAGCCATAACCGCATTATAGCTTCTTTGTCCTGAACGACAGTACAAATATACAGGTTGATCATGAGGTATTTCCTCTAATCTTCCGCGTAACTCGCTAAGAGGAATATTAACTGCATTTTTTAGATGTCCTTTAGCAAATTCATTTTTTTCTCTCACATCCACAATGTAAGCATTACTTTCCACTAGTTCTCTAGTCTTTGCCACTGGAACTTGTCTATATCTGCCATACAAAAGATTTAGGCCTACAAGTGCGGCAAAATTAACCACATCTTTTGCTGTGCCAAACAAGGGTGCATAGCAAAGCTCAAGTTCTTTCAAATCCTCAAGTGTGCCCCCCATAGTAATTATTGCCGCAATGACGTCTATGCGTTTGTCCACATTGCCCTTGCCTATAGCTTGAGCACCGAGTATTTTACCTGTAGGATATTCATATACCAACTTAAAGTGCATAGGATTGCTATTGGGCATGAGTCCAACCTTGTCCCCGGGAATTATATAAACAAAGTCACAACATATCCCTGCTGCCTTGGCCGCCTTTTCGCTGAGTCCTGTACACGCTGCTCCTAAATCAAATATCTGCACTACTGATGACCCTATGACGCCATTATTGTTGTGTGGTACCCCGTACATATGATCAGCTGCTGCTCTTGCCTGTTTTTGTGCCGGACCGGCCAAGGCTAGCCTTGAAGGTTTATGTGTTAATTTGTTATATACCTCTATAGCATCGCCTACTGCGTAAATATTTTTGTCATTGGTAAGATAATTATGATCTACCTGTATAGCCCCAGTAACTCCAACATTCAAACCGGCATCTTTGGCAAGGCTTGTTTCCGGTGCCACTCCAATTGCCATTATTACGGCTTTGGCCGGAACTTGTTTACCTGACTGCAATTCTACAAAGTCTTCTGTAATTTTTTTAACGCCGTCACTTAAGATAAGACTTACACCCTTGTCCAGCATTTCTTTATGCAAAATTTGGGCCATATCATAATCAAAAGGAGCCATTATTTGATCAAGTGCTTCGATAAGACTAACATTTTTACCGGCAAGACGTAGATTTTCAGCTACCTCCACACCAATGAAACCTCCACCAACCACGGCAACATCATTAATTTCATTATCAACAATATAACTGTTAAGTTTTTTAATGTCTACTACATTTCTTACTGAAAAAACATTAGTTCCTGTTATGCCTTCAATACTTCTTGGCAATATAGCATTCGCTCCCGGAGACAAAACCAGCTTGTCATAGGCTTCTTCGTATTCTTCCCCGGTTAGTAAATTTTTAACCACAATTTTTTTTGCTTCTCTTTTTATTTTTATAACTTCACTATTAACTCTAGCCTCAATGTCATATTGTGCCTTAAAACGCTTGGGGTCCATCATTATAAGCTTGTCACTATCGTCAACAATACCGCTTAGATAAAAAGGTAGGGAACAGTTAGAAAATGACACATCCGGCCCCTTCTCAAACATTATAACTTCTGCAGCCGCATCTATTCTTCTTACTCTTGCAGCAACCGATGCGCCTCCTGCTACTCCACCTATTATTAGAACCTTTTTACTCATAACAATCACTCCTTCTTTTATTTCACAATTAATTTAACTGAACATATTTAGCCATAGTTTTGTTTCATAGCAAAACAACTTACACTCTTTAAAAATTTCGACGTTATTAGCATATTTTCCTGCTTCAAGTAGAAGCTAAGCTAAATATACCAAACCCAACGATTATAAATCCCGAAATTTTATTTACTAATTTCAACCGTCTCTGACTAAAATTGTGACGTAACACACTTAGTATTCCGCTTAAACTTAGCCACCAAAGCATGGAGCCAATAAATACCCCAACGACTAAGGAAAATGCTGATATATAATTTACTCCTTTCATACTTAATCCCAATCCCATAAAAATAGCAGCAAAAGACAAAATTGTTAAGGGATTCGTAATAGTTAAAAACAGTGTAGAAGCATAAGCCTTTAGCAACCCTTCATTTTTTGCCTTTTCCTCTAAATGGTTAGTCCTTGGTGTAGCTTTAAATGTTTTATACCCTATATAGAGCAAATACAGCCCTCCAACAAAGCGAAGATTAGTTTGATAATCTAATAAAAGGACTGATACTGCAGAGACACCAAATACAGCAATAAAACCATATACAGCGTCAGCAGTAGCTGCACCTAACCCTGATATTAAACCGCTTAACATTCCATGGGTTAATGTGCGCCTAATACAAAGGACACCAATAGGTCCTACTGGTGCGGCAATAGAGAAGCCTAACACTACCCCTTGGATAAAAAAGTCCATTTGCTAACTCCTTTTTATCTCTAAAGGTAATATTGGTGTTTCCTTTACAGTTGAAAGAATTACCATAGTCCTAGTTTTTACACCTGGAAAAGCTTTAAGTTCCATACTAATAAGCCGTTCTAAATCTTTTGTGCTAGTACAACGTGCCTTAAGAATATAATCAACATCGCCTGCCACATGATAACACTCTAAGATTTCAGGTAGTTCGTCAATTTTTTTTAATATATTTAAACGTTGCTCAGAATCCTCTATTATTACAGATATCAAGGCTGCTAATCCACAACCTACAGCTTCAGGATTAATTATAGCAGAATAACCCTTGATAACCCCGGCTTCCTCCAACTTATGCACTCTATCAGCGGCAGAGGGTGCAGACAAATTTAATAGGGCTCCTAATTCAGCCCAAGTTGAACGACCTTTAGCCATAAGTTGCTTTAAAAGCTTGTAATCGTTACTATCCATCTATAATATCCTCCTATTCGTATGTTTTATATATATTATACCAAGTATTGCAATGTAAGTAAAGTTGTCATTTAATTAAAACCATGCTTAAATTACATATGAAGATAAAAATCCAGCAAGGCTATATAGCCTTGCTGGATTTATTTTTTATATGGTGGGGTTACGCGGATTCGAACCGTGGACCTATTCGATGTGAACGAAGCGCTCTAACCAACTGAGCTATAACCCCTTTAACACGAAGATAATTATAACTCTTTTCAAGTAAGATGACAAGAGCAAAGCTTAATACCAAGTATAATCAACCGACAAAAGTTGCTATCAGTCCTGCAATAATAATAGCAGGCAATAAATTTCCTAGTCTAATTTGCGCTATTTTTAACATATTAATACTAATTGCAACAATTAGCAGCCCTCCTGTAGCCGTTACTTCTGCTGTCACCGTCTGAGACATATACGGGCCGAGAAATCCAGCTAAAGCAGTAATTGAGCCTTGATAAATAGCCACAGAAAAAGCAGATAACAAAACTCCTACCCCCATATTTACTGTGAAAATAATCGCGGCAATACCATCTAAAGTAGCTTTAGCATATAGCGTCGTATGATTACCTGTAAGTCCATCTTGTAGGCTACCAACTATTGCCATCGCACCAACGCAAAACACCAAACTGGCAGCGACAAAACCCTCACCTATTGCGGTTATTGCCTTGTCATCACTGTTTTGCTTATTCCTTATTATTTTACTTCCTACCCAATTACCAAAAGTATTTAATCTATCTTCAATATCAAAGGCCTCTCCTATTATTCCACCTATAACCATACTGGCAATTACTATCATTATATTCTGCGTTTTTAATGCCATTTGCATACCGATAACGCCTACACACAATGCTATTCCATGCATAACAGTATTTTGCCATTTTTCAGGCAAACCTTTTCGTAATACTAAGCCCACACAACCACCTGCTAAAATAGCCAAGGTATTGACAACCGTTCCCATTCCAATCATGAAATTACCTGACTTTCCTTTTTTTACAGACTAAACATTAAAACCGCTTTTATGAGTAAATGTAGCTTTTTTAGCTTTATCTTTATTTTGCAACAATTCATATATACGTTCCAAATCATCATGGGAATAGTATTCTATTAAAATCTTTCCACCATCAGCCTTACTCTGCAGAACTTTAACTCTTGTGCCTAAATATTCCGTCAAATCGTTTTGAAACGTTTTAGCATAAATATCTTGTTCTTTTTTAGTTGTCTTTTTCTCTTTGCCAACTATTTTTTTCTTTTTAGCTCCGTCTAAACCAAGGCTAGTAATTTTTTCTCTAACAACTTTTACAGTATTGCCCTCTTTGTATTCGTTAACCACTTCTTCAACAGTACGTGCTGACCAATCATTAGCTACAATTTGCGTTGCCATATCTTCCATGCGCTGTTGATCACCAACACCAAGCAAAGGGCGTACCTGCCCCATAGTTAAGTCACCTTTAGCAACAAAGTTGCGGATACTTTCCGGTAAGTTGAGCAGTCTTAAAGAATTACTTACCGCCGTTTTGCTCATGCCCATTTTTTTAGCTACTTCCGCTTGCGTTATACCCAATTTATCCATCATACTGCGCAGACCTTCAGCTTCCTCGAGGGGATTTAAATCACTGCGTTGCATGTTCTCTATTAAAGCCACTTCCATCATAGTTGCATCATCATATTTACGTACAACTACAGGAACAACGTCTAACCCAACTTCTTTGGCAGCTCGCCAACGACGCTCACCGGCAACTATTTCGTATTTTTCTCCTACTTTCCTTACAATTAGTGGTTGAATAACCCCACTTTCTTTAATCGAACTCACTAATTCTCTTAATTTCCCTGGTTCAAAAGTTTTGCGAGGTTGATAGGGATTAGGAACCAGGTCTTTTATCGCCAGTTCTCCCGTTGTATCACCCTTCACAAATGCCTGAACTATATCTTTTTTACCACCAAACACGCTATCGAGTCCCGTTTTACCCAAGCCTCTTGTTTTAGTTGCCACGTTTTAGTACCTCCTTGGCTAATGCTCTATACATTTCAGCGCCTTTAGACTTAGAATCGTATACGTTAATTGGTTGCCCAAAGCTAGGAGCCTCACCTAAACGCACACTACGCGGAATTACCGTCTTATATAACAAGGTAGGAAAGTGTTTTTTAACTTCGTTTACTACATCATTAGTCAAATTTGTACGCGTATCAGACATAGTCATAAGAATACCTTCTAATTCAAGCTCAGGATTTAGCATTTCTTGGATGCGTTCAGCCGTATTCAGCAACTGAGTAACGCCCTCCAAAGCATAAAACTCACACTGGATAGGAATTAATATGGAATCTGCTGCCGTTAAAGCATTTATAGTTAATAAACTTAAAGATGGAGGGCAATCAATTATTACGTAGTCATAATTTTTTCTGACTTCTTCTAACGCACGCTTTAAGCAACATTCCCTATTAAGTTTGTTGACCAAATCTATCTCTGCACCAGCTAAGTTAATAGTTGCAGGCGCTATCCATAGATTAGTAAAAGCCGTTTCTACTACGACTTTTTCCAGTGGTACATCCTTGATTAGCACATCATAAACGCATTGCTTAAGATTATCTTTCACAATGCCCAACCCACTTGTAGCATTTCCTTGTGGATCATTGTCCAGCAAAAGTACTTTTTTCTTCTTTTCTGCTAAACAAGCTGCCAAATTTATGCTAGTGGTAGTCTTTCCTACGCCACCTTTTTGGTTGGTTACTGCTATTACTTTGCCCAAGCTTGTCACTCCTTCATTGTCCCTTATTATAACCCCACTAACAATCATGCTATTATTCTAACACAAATAAAGAAAAAAACAATTATTGTATTTTAAAAGGTAAAAGTCAAAAGGTCAAGTTTCCACGTGGAAACTTGACCTTTTGACTTTTACCCAACGTTGATAAACACTAGCTATTCAGCCTTTTTCTCCTGTTTTAAAACACTAAATAACTGTTCTTTTATCACTTATTAAGTTCTGTTTTTAACAAAATCAATTCTTTTTTCTGCAGTTATCACTCCTTTTATAAAGGAGTTTTAGATACTATCCCCGCTTTCCTTGGATATTTTGCCGGTGTATTTTTTTGCTTTTGTACAACTAAAATTGCTCTTCCATCGTCTAACCCCGGAAGTTTGACTTGTTCGCAACTAATAAGCTTTCCACCTAAAATGCACATGGCCTTTTCTCCCTGAGCGAGCTCTTCTTTATATTTAGAACCCTTCATAGCATAAAAATACCCATCTTTTTTTACCAAAGGCAGACAATATTCTGCCAATATGGGAAAAGAAGCAACCGCCCTAGCTATAGCAATATCGTAATGCTCTCTATGCTGCGCTTTATGGCCTGCATCTTCAGCCCTTATATGTTCACAGATAATCTCCTTTAAATCCAGTTCTGTAATAACAGCCTCTAAAAATTTAAGTCTCTTAGCTAAAGAATCCATAAGTACCATTTTTAAGCTGGGGCAATAAATTTTTAATGGAATACTGGGAAAACCTGCTCCTGTTCCTACATCTACCAAGGTTTTATTGGGGAATCGCTTCGCATCATAAACAAGAAGAGAATCAATCATATGCTTAACAGCGACATCTTCCGGTTCAGTAATTGTCGTTAAATTCATTATTTTATTAGTTTCTACTAGCATTTCATAATATTTATTAAATTTTTCCACTTGTTCTTGTGTAAAGACAAACCCAGCTTCTTGCCCTTTGCTAGTCAGTGCTTCAATAAAATTCATATCCCTTGTCCCTTTCGCCTATTTACTTCTAAATACACCATTAATACCCCTATATCCGCAGGTGATACCCCTGAAATTCGCGAAGCTTGTCCAATAGAAGTCGGTTTTACTTTTTGCATTTTTTCTGCCGATTCGGCAGAAAGTTCCTTAATTTCTCGATAATCTATATTTTCAGGGATTAATTTACTTTCTAACTTTAGTGCTCTCGCTACTTCTAACCGCTGCTTAGCTATATAGCCTTCATACTTTATCTGCACTTCGATTTGTTCCGCTACCACTTTTGGAAGTGGCGGCAGGTCGAAAGCCTCTGCAAGTTTGACATAAGAAACTTCTTCTCTACGTAAAAGTTCTATAAGACTTGTGCTAGAGCGCAATGCAACTGTTCCCATATTTAATATTTTCTTTTGATTTTCTTCATTAGGAGCTATATTGATTTTAGCCAAATCCGCCAAAGTTCTTTCCAAAAGAGAACGTTTATCTACAAAAGCACTATAGCGTTCATCATCTACAAGTCCAACAGCACGTCCTTTTTCTGTCAAACGTAAATCCGCATTATCTTGACGCAAAAGCAAGCGGTATTCAGCTCTAGAGGTCATCATACGATAAGGCTCATGTGTGCCTTTTGTAACCAAATCATCAATTAAAACGCCAATATAAGCGTCACTACGTCCTAAAATAAACGGTTTATTTCCATTTATTTTTTGCATAGCATTGATACCTGCCATAAGTCCCTGTGCAGCCGCTTCTTCATAGCCGCTCGTACCATTGGATTGTCCTGCTGAAAATAGTCCTGAAATGCCCTTATGCTCTAAAGCTGCTGTCAATTGTAGCGGGTCTAGACAATCATACTCGATAGCATAGCCGGCTCTCATCATTTTGCATTTTTCTAATCCCGGAATAGTCTGCATAAACTTTAATTGTACTTCAGCCGGTAATGATGAAGACATTCCCTGCACATATACTTCATTAGTTCGCAATCCTTCCGGTTCTAAAAAAAGTTGATGTCTGTCTTTATCTGCAAAGCGTACTATTTTTGCCTCTATGGAAGGACAATACCTAGGGCCCACACCTTCAATATTGCCGTTAAACATAGCAGAACGACTAAGGTTATCCCTGATGATTTTATGTGTTTCATTATTTGTATAAGTCAAAAAACAAGGAACTTGTTTTCTTGTAGTTATTTTACTAATAAAAGAAAAATTCCTTACCTGTGCATCACCGAACTGTGGCACCATTTTGCTGTAATCAATACTTCTAGCATCAATGCGTGCCGGAGTCCCTGTTTTGAACCGCATAAGTTCCAAGCCGCATTCTTGCAACGATTGCGTCAGTTTCATGGACGAGCGCAATCCATTTGGCCCTGAATTATAACTAACTTCCCCATAAACAATTCTACCTCGTAAATAGGTTCCTGTTGCTAAAATTACGCAGCTGGCAGTAAATATTTCTCCGGTTTCTGCCTCTACGCCCACAACCTGTCCGTTTTCCACTAGCAGCTTATCTATCATAAGCTGCTTTACATCAAGGTTTTCCTGATTTTCTAAAACCTGTTTCATAATTATGTGATAAACCGGCTTATCAGCTTGAGCTCTCAGAGCATGTACAGCGTAGCCTTTTCCTGTATTTAAAAGACGCATTTGTATACAAGCTTCGTCAGCTGCAAGTCCCATTTGCCCACCTAGAGCATCTATTTCACGCACTAAATGACCTTTAGCACTTCCACCTACAGAAGGATTGCATGGCATAAAAGCAATATTATCCATAGACAAGGTCGCTAAAAGGGTTTTTCCACCTAATCTAGCTGTAGCCAATGCTGCCTCTACACCAGCATGTCCTGCTCCGATTACTATAACATCGTAATTATCTACTATCACAATTTTTCCCTCTTTATTTTCCTAAACAAAATCTAGCAAAGATCTCGTTAATTATTTCATCTTGAACTGTTTCACCGGTAATTGCCCCTAAATTATCAATTGCATTGCGTAAATCAATTACTATGCAGTCATAGGGAATTTGCTTTTCAGTTGCATGCAAAGCATCCTTCAAACTTTTTTTAGTTGCCAATAATAATTGTTCATGTCGAGCATTCTGAACAAATACACCTTTTTCCACTGAACCTTCGGCACCATAAACAAAATTTTTTAACCATTGTACAAACTCTTCTACACCTTGAGCTGTTTTTACTGATAAGGTCAAGATATTTTGTGGGCCAAATTTAGCTTCTAAGGCCTTCATGTCAACAAGGCACGGTAAATCCCCTTTGTTAACGATAATAACATGTTCACGGCCCTCTATGGAGCTGAGAATTTCTTTGTCTTCCATTCGCAATTGTTCTGATCCATCTAATACTACAATAGCCAACTCAGCGTCGGCTAAAATTGCTTTAGTTTTCTCTACACCTATACTTTCGACAAAATCTTCTGTTTTATGAATACCTGCTGTATCTGTTAATATTAAAGGTACTCCTTCAATAAGCATTTGCTCTTGAATAACATCTCTAGTAGTTCCAGGTACTTCAGAAACAATTGCTCTTTCTTCTTTTAACAAGCAGTTTAAAAGACTTGATTTTCCTACATTAGGACGACCCACGATTGCCGTAAGCAAACCTTCCCGCATAATTTTTCCAGTATGTGCCTTTGCCAAAAGGTTATTAACTGCATTTAATCCTATAAAAATACAATCCTGCACCTCTTTAAATGTTAACTCTTCTATATCTTCTTCTGGATAATCAATAATTGCCTCTAAATGTACAATGACATCTTTTAGTTCACCTCGTATATGGCGTATTTCGTCGGATAATTGGCCCTTTTGTTGCCGCAATGCCAGTTTTAAAGCCTCTTGACTTCTGGCTTTGATAATATTCATAACCGCTTCTGCCTGGGCTAAATCCATACGTCCATTAAGAAAAGCTCTTTTAGTAAATTCACCTGGTTCTGCAGGTCTTGCCCCCATGGCAAAAGTAAGACGTAAAATAGTTTGTAAAGACTGAATACCGCCATGACATTGGATTTCAACAACATCTTCACCTGTATAAGAATGTGGTCCAGGCATAAAAACACCTAATACCTCGTCCACAATATTTTCTTTAATATCTTTAATATTTCCATACACCATATGCCTAGAGCCATATGACCCTAATAAACGTCCCTTAGGTGTTATAAATATTTTATCTGCTATTTCCAAACTTCTCGGTCCACTAATACGAATAATTCCTACTGCTCCCTCACCTAAAGCGGTAGCTACTGCACTAATAGTATCTTCCATTTTCAACACCTGCCTAACTTATAGGGCAAAATACCCTGCAAAATAAAAAAAATATCCCCGGCAATCTATTAAATTACCGGAGATTTCTGTTACCTTATTAAATGTATGCTTTCTACTTTAAATCAATTACTGCCTTACGATAAGGCTCTTCACCTTCGCTATAGGTAGTTACTTTTTCATCGTTTTGCAATGTCATATGAATAAGCTTACGTTCATAAGGATTCATAGGCTCCAGTACAACTTTTTCACCTGTACGTTTAACTTTGTCAGCAAGACGTTGCGCCAATCTAACTAGCGTTTCTTTACGACGTTCCCTATAATCTTCTACGTCAACAATAAAACGGACACGTTCTTGTGAATGTTTATTTGCCACTAGATTAGTTAAATACTGCAAAGAATCCAATGTTTGTCCATGTTTTCCAATTAAAACGCCCATACCTGGACCATGTAATTTAAAAACAGTAGAATTTTCTTCTTTGTTAAAAAACTTTTCCATAACAACATTTATCTTCATTGCAGCAAAGAGTTTTTGTAAAAACTCTTTTGCCGCTAATTCAGCATCTTCTCTGTTTTCGACAACTTTTATCATATCCAAAGCCGTTTCTTCTTCAGTTTCAGCAACATAATTTGCATTTTTATCATTTGCTATAACTGTTTCAATAACGTCTTTCTTCGTTACCTTTACTTTGGCAAGCCGACCGCCAAAAATTCCAAATAAAGAATTCTTTGACTCTTCCAAAACTTCTATTTCAACTTGTTCTTTTGTTGCTTGCAATTCATCTAAAGCGGCTGCTACAGCATCATTCACTGTTTTTCCAGTTTTTTCAATAGAAATCATAGTATTCCTCCTAGAGCCTTATTTACCGGCAGCACTAGTTTTTCTCTCCATCAAAACTTGCTGGCCAATTTGCATTAGATTCATAATTACCCAGTAAAGAACTAATCCTGCTGGAAACTTGAAGCTGATATAGCCAATAAAAAATGGCATAAAATACAGCATAATTTTATTTTGCGCGCTTGATGTATCCGGCATAGACTGTTTAGACTGAATAAAAGTAGTCAGAGCAGAAAGTACAGGAAGTATGAAAAGAGGATCTGGTTGTGAAATGTTTTGCATCCACAAAAAATTTGTAGGTCCTACATAGTTGAAATCTCTAATACCATAGAAAATACCTATCATAATAGGCATTTGCACCAAAAGGGGAAGGCAACCGGCAAGAGGATTAATACCTTGTTCTTTATACAATTCTGCTAATTTTTGATTCAAAAGGACTTTATCATTTTTATATTTTTCCTGAATAGCCTTCATTTTGGGTTGCAATTCCATCATTGACTTAGTAGAAGCAATTTGTTTAGCGGTTAAAGGATATAGTATTAACTTAACAATAATCGTCATAATAACAATAGCTAAACCATAGCTAGGAAACCCTATGTTCACCGTCAAAGAATATAAAAATGTTACTACTTGTTGAACAATTGAACTCAACGGACTTAGAAAACTCAAAATATCACTCCTTAACTTTCTCAATAGTATAATTAACCCGTTATACTACGGGATCATAGCCACCTTTATGGAAGGGATGACACTTAGCAATCCTTTTAATTGCCATAATGCCTCCCCGCACAACTCCATACTTTTTCACAGCTTCTAGCGCGTATTGAGAACAAGTAGGATAAAATCTACAGTGAGGAGGAAAGAGGGGCGAGATAAAAAGTTGATAAAATCTTATCAAACCAATAGCTATTATTTTCATATTTTTTTCCCTTGTTAAAGCAATCCGGCACGCTTCACCAGACGCAAAAAAACACGCTCATAAATTTTAATGTCAGCAGTTACCAGTCTCTTCCTAGCAACCCAAACAATATTTACATTTTTCTTGATTTCATGTTTTTTAACACGAAAAACTTCTCTCATTAATCGCTTAACATGATTTCTTACAACAGCATTTCCAACCTTCTTCCCTACGGCTAAGCCAATTTTTACACTAGTCGTATCAGAAGGTAGAATATAAAGAACAGAAAGAGTATCCACCACTGAGTGTCCATTCTTATAAACTGTTTGAAATAACTTTTTAGACTTGATGCGATGGAATTTTTCCAATTTAAATCTTTTTGAATTTTTCAAAGCAAACACCTGCCCGCATGGTAAAATAGGCCGCAGTGAAGCGGCCTATAAATAATTATGCAGACAATCTCTTTCTGCCTTTTGCACGTCTTCTCTTCAAAACTTGTTGACCGCCAAGAGTCTTCATTCTTAATCTGAAACCGTGCGTTCTTTTTCTCCTAGTGTTATTAGGTTGAAAAGTACGTTTCATAATAATACCTCCTTGCCACATGCATAATGCCAAATTCTATCTAATACTTCTTTTGATAGCTATGATGATTATATGATAGGAGGGTTAACCTGTCAATAATAAAACACTATTTTTACAATTTAACCTATCTTTTCTACTTATTATACACCTTTTTACGTTACTATTACTTTATATTATAAAAGAATAAAATAATTAGAACCCAACTTGTCCACAGAGTTACCAGTAACATTTATCCATAAAGTTATGCACAACTGTTGATAACTTAATATCTTTTTTTTAATTGTTGATAACTAGCCCAATAGCTGGTATGATGGGGGAGTAGAGTATTTTTTATCCACTAAGTTATGCACAGCTTTAATAGTTATGCACAGCTTCAATCACTTTTATTATTTTCGCTTTTTTATAACAAATGATGTATAATAAAAACCAGTAATAATTTTACAAAGGACGGTTTATGATGAATAATGCTAACATTTCCGATATTTGGGAAGGCTTACTCAACTATGTTGAATCCTGCACGGAAGATCCGGGATATGCACGTTGGGTAAAAGAAGCCATGCCACAAAGTGTAACTGGCAATGTCTTTGAAATTGTAGTTGAAAAACAATTTATCAAAGATTGGATTGATAATAAATATAAAGCAAATATGGAAAAAATTCTCAGTTCTTTATGTGGCAGAGAAATGAAGTTACTTATTACAAATTTAAATACTAAAGATGAGGAAGATCGTAGTAATATTATTGACAGACCAATTGTACCTATAATTCCACAAGCAGAAAAACAAATTTCTATTTCTTCCCCATTTAAAAATAGTATTGATGATCATCTTATAGGTAAATATGTGTTTGAGAATTTTGTCATCGGCAATTCAAATCGTTTTGCCCATGCTGCTGCTCTTGCTGTTGCAGAATCACCAGCAAGAGTTTATAATCCACTATTTTTATATAGCGATGCCGGTTTAGGTAAAACACATTTAATGCACGCAATTGGTAATCGTATTAAACAAAATCATCCGGAAATGAAAATTTTATATATTTCCAGTGAAACCTTTACTAATGAAATGATTAACTGTATTCAAAAAAATGCGATGGAAAATTTTCGTAATAAATATCGTAACATTGATGTTCTATTAATTGATGATATTCAATTTCTGCGCAAAAAAGAAAGTACTCAAGAAGAATTTTTTCATACCTTTAATGCTTTACGAGATGCAAATAAACAAATTATTATATCAAGTGACCGCAAGCCTTCCGAATTAGATACTTTGGAAGAACGTTTGCGTTCTCGTTTTTCTTGGGGACTTTCAACTGATATTCAACCTCCGGATTTAGAAACAAGAATGGCTATTTTACGTAACATGGCAGCTTCCGATAATATCGAATTGCCAAATGATGTGGTTTTACTGATGGCAAGTGCCATTGAAACAAATATTAGAGAGCTAGAAGGCGCCTATACTAAAGTAATTGCTTACACAAATTTCTCTAATACACCAATTTCTTTAGAAAACGCTCAAAAAGCATTAACTGAATTTAATATTGGTAATATTAATAAAATAATATCAATTCAAGAAATTCAGCAACTGGTATCTACTACTTTCAAAATAAAAATGGATGATTTTTTGGCTAAAAAACGCACTAGAAATGTAGCTTTTCCCAGACAGATAGCTATGTATCTTTGCAGAGAACTGACAGATTATTCGCTACCAAGAATTGGAGATTTTTTTGGTGGAAGAGATCATACAACTGTCATTCATGCTTGTGAAAAAATATCTAAAGACATGAAAAAAGATCCTAATTTAGAAAAATCAATCAAAGATATTATAACTCAATTAAAAAAATAAGTTATCCACAGTCTATGGATAACTCTGTTTATAACTTGTGTCTAAATTTGTTCATAACTCATTTTTTTCTTATCCCTGTTAGTATGTTAATAACTAACTTGATTTTATAAACAAGTTTTAATTTATTTAAAACCAGTACTCATCGCAGTGTTAAGTACTTTTCCACATATCAACAAAGCCTACTACTACTGCTACTATATTTATTAAATATATAAGTAATAGAATTATAAGGAGGACTACCAATGAAGTTCGCATGTGAAACGTCAATTTTAGCCAAAAGTATTCAAATAGTAAAAAAAGCTATTTCTTCTAGTCCCAATGCACCTATTTTTTCAGGAATACATTTAATTTTAAAAGGTAATACATTAGAGTTAGTAGCAATGGATTTAAATTTTTATATGAGTGATACTATAAATGTCAATGGAGAAAAAGATGGAGATGTTTTAGTTCCTTCTAAATCTTTTTCTGAATTACTGACTAAATTAGATAATGAGGTTATAAGTCTAGAAAAAAATGATAATGAGACAGAAATAATTATAATTTCTAACACCGGTAAATATAGTATACCTCTTATGGAAAAAGATGATTTTCCACCTTTTCCTAATTTTGAAGGCGATAGGGTATTAGTTTTTTCTGAAGAAAAAATAGGAGAATTAATTAGTAAAACAATATATGCTTGTTCTACTGATGAAACAAGACCTCTTTTTACAGGTATATTGTTAGAAAAAAAGAATAAAGATGTTACTTTTGTTGGGACTAATACTCATAGATTAGCTATAAAAACAGTAACTTTGGACGAGAATGATAGTGAATTTTCTATGATTATACCTTCTCGTTTATTAAGAGAAATTAATACTAATATCGGTAAAGAAGTACCGGAAGATGTAGAAATAAGTTTAAAAAATAAACAAATACAAGTAAAAATAGGGGAAATAAAAATAATATCTAGCCTTATCGAAGGATCTTTTCCGGATTATAAGAGGGTAGTTCCTCCTAAATTTGCTACTACTACTGTTTTTAATGCTAAAGCTATGGAAAAAGCAGTAAAAAGAGTCGCTTTATTTTCTAAAGATGATTATAGTATCGTTAGATTAAATATAGAAGAAGATAAAATAATTTTAACTTCAGGTATTTCTGATTTAGGTCAGGGCAAAGAAACTGTTGAGTGTACTACTAAAGGTGATGCTCTAAATATTGCTTTTAATTCTAAATATGTCATGGATATTTTAAAATATGCAGGTTCAGAAGAGGTTGTTATGGAAATGAATAATTCTTTAAGTCCTGTATGTATAAAACCAGTCAGTGAAGAAAATTATATTTATATCGTTACGCCGGTAAGGGTAATTTTCTAATAAGATGAAAATTTTAAGTATTAACTTAAAAAATTTCAGAAATTATGCAAGTTTAAATGTTGAATTTAATAGCATAATTAATATTATTTATGGCAATAATGCTCAAGGTAAGACCAATTTGTTAGAAGCCATTTACTATATGGCGTTTGGCTTTACTTATAGAACTAGAAGTGAAGAAGAATTAATAAAATTTGGAGCAACAGATTTTAGTACTGATATAAACTTTTCTAATAAATTTTATAAAAATAAAATTATAATAAAAAAATATTTGAAAAATGGTAAGTATAAAAAAGAATTAACTTTTAATAATAATGTTTTAAAAGCTAAAGAACATTATGGACTATTAAATGTAGTACTTTTTTCTCCTGATGATTTACAAATTGTTAAGGGAGAACCAGGTTTAAGACGGAAGTTTATAAATCTTGAAATAGCACAAACTGACAAATATTATTATAATTTACTAGTTAAATATAATAAAACTATGCTACAAAGAAATAAATTTTTAAAAGATTCTAAAGAAAAGATAAATATTGATTTTACTCAATTATTAGTATGGGATAGTGAATTAGCTAAAATAGCGGCAGAAATTATAATAATTAGATTGGAAACTTTAAAGAGAATAAGTGAAATTAGTGCGGATGTTTATAATAAATTGACACTTTCTAAGGAAAATTTAAATTTGTCATATATTTTAAAAACTAGTGATGGTGAAACTTCTAAAATATCTTCTAAAACACAAAAAGAGTGGGAAGAATGGTATTTAAAAGAATTTAAAATGCGCAGAAATTTAGATGTAATTAGATGTTCAACTAGTATAGGCCCTCATCGTGATGATATTTTAATAAATGTTGATGACAACAATTTACGTGCTTTTGGTTCACAGGGACAGCAAAGAAGCGCTGCTTTAGCATTAAAATTAGCTGAATTAGAATTTATTAAAGAAGTTAAAGAGGAATATCCTGTACTTTTACTAGATGATGTTATGAGTGAACTAGATAGTGGAAGACGTAAGCAACTTTTAACTTTTATCGACGGCAAGGTTCAAACTTTTATTACCGTAAATGATAAGGAATTAGTAAAGTACTTGCCTGATAGTAAATATTTCTATGTGGAAAATGGTAATATGTATGAGGAATAGCTATGAAAGATTTTAACGGTTTAATTTTAAAGATATTAGGTAATAAGAAGGCTAAGGAAAATTATATTTTGTATTATTTGATAAAAAAATGGCCGGAAATTTGTGGTAATACTATTGCTAAACATTCACAGCCTAAAAAATTAGAGAATAATATTCTTTTTATCAATACAGATAATTCTGCTTGGTCTCATAATTTTTTAATGATGCAACGACAGATAATAAATAAGATAAATAGTGTAATACCGTTAGAAAAAGATAAAAAAAGAACTTTAAAAATTAAGGAAATGAAATTTTATCATGGAAAAATAGAGAATTTTTTTGTGCAGGAAAAGGAAGATGAACCTAAAAAAGAAATTGAATTAAATTTAGCTGAGGAAAAAAATATAGAGTTTCAAGTTAATAGATTAAAAAACAATGATTTAAAACCTCTTTTTAAAAAAATAATGAAAAAAGATAAAAAATACAAAAAGACCTTATATTTTTATGATAAACGTTTATGTCCCAGTTGTGGTATACCTTTATTAAAAGGTGAAGAATATTGTGGGCCCTGTGGAAGAAAAATAAATGCTAAATTAAGAGATAAAATTAGTGAAATATTACATAGTGCTCCTTGGCTTTCATACAACGAGTGTCTTAATTATGTTATTTGTGATAAAATACTATTTAGTGACGTTAAAGAACGAATGCAAGAATGGTCAATTTCCGAAGCTTTGAAAGAAACAGCAACGGAAAATGAAAAATATTTTGCTGTTATGTTGAATAAAGAACTTACTCCGGAAAATATTTCTGACGAAATCGTAAAAAAAGCCATTGCTGGTTATAAAAGGAGAAGAACGCGTGTTTTTACATCTGGGAAATAATTATATAATCAAAACTAGTGAAATCATTGGTATTTTCGATATAAGAAAAAAAAGTGCCAATGTATATAAGTTTTTTCTAAAACCTAAGTTAGAACAAGGAAATGTGGTTAATTTGACTGATAAATATGAACCGGCAAGCTGTATAATTACTAAAGATAAGGTAATATTGTCGGGCATTTCCTCTTTAACTTTAAAAAACAGACAAGATGATTTTTCTTTGTATTAATAAAATGATAAATAATTTACCCGGGAGGTACTTATGACAACGACTATAGAAGAAGAAATTGCCGTTCACGGTGATTATGGCGCCGCTCAAATACAAGTTTTAGAAGGCTTGGAGGCAGTTCGTAAAAGACCAAGTATGTATATTGGCAGTATTAGTGCTCGTGGTTTACATCATTTGGTATCAGAAGTTGTAGATAATAGTATTGATGAAGCTTTAGCTGGTTATTGTGATCATATTAAAGTTATTATTCACAATGATAATAGTATTACTGTTATTGATAATGGACGTGGTATTCCTGTAGAAATGCATAAAGTTGGAAAACCTGCCATTGAAGTTGTTATGACTATTCTTCATGCTGGTGGTAAGTTTGGTGATGGTGGTTATAAGGTTTCAGGTGGATTGCATGGCGTAGGTGTTTCTTGCGTTAATGCCTTAAGCAAAAAAATGGATGTTGAAGTGCGCAAAGATGGTAAAGTTTATGGTATTGAATTTGCTAAGGGTAAAACTACTAAACCTTTGTTTGATAAAGGAACTACCACAGAAACAGGTACTACTGTAACTTTTTGGCCTGATGATAGCATTTTTACTGATACTGTTTATAGTTATGATACGCTACGTTTGCGCATTAGAGAATTGGCTTTTTTAAATAAAGGTATAAAAATTGAGTTATTAGATGAGCGTACTGGTGATACAGAAACTTTTCATTATGAGGGAGGAATTGCTTCCTTTGTTGAATATTTGAATAGATCTAAGGATCCTATTCATGCTAAACCTATCTATATTGAGGGTGAGAAAGGTACAAATATAATAGAGGTTGCTCTCCAGTATACGGATAGTTATACTGAAAATATTTATACTTTTGTTAATAATATTAATACTGAAGAAGGCGGAACTCATTTAAGTGGTTTAAAACAGGCATTAACAAGAACTATTAATGATTATGCTAGGAAAAATAATATTTTAAAAGATGCTGAAGATAATCTTAGCGGTGATGATGTTCGTGAAGGATTAACAGCTGTTATAAGTTTAAAAGTAAGAGATCCTCAGTTTGAAGGCCAGACTAAAACAAAACTTGGTAATAGTGAATTGCGCGGTATTGTTGATGGTTTGGTAAGTGATGGTTTAGGAGAATATTTTGAAGAAAATCCTGCAGTTGCTAAAAAAGTTGTAGAAAAGTCTATTATTTCTGCTCGCGCTAGGGCTGCTGCTCGTAAGGCTAGAGATCTAACACGTCGTAAAGGCGCTTTAGAAATGAGTTCGCTTCCTGGTAAGTTGGCAGATTGTACTAGTCGTAATGCTGAGGAAACTGAAATATATATTGTAGAAGGTGATTCTGCAGGTGGCAGTGCTAAACAGGGAAGAGATCGTATGTTCCAGGCAATATTACCTTTGCGTGGTAAAATTTTAAACGTGGAAAAATCTCGTTTAGATAAAATGTTAAATAATAATGAAATACGCTCTATGATTACTGCCTTTGGCAGCGGTATTGGTAACGAATTTGATCTTTCTAAGGCGCGGTATGGAAAAGTTATTATTATGACAGATGCTGATGTTGATGGAGCACATATTAGAACATTATTATTGACGTTTTTTTATCGTTTTATGTTGCCAATGTTAAAAGAAGGGCATGTTTATATTGCTCAACCACCTTTGTATTTGATTCGTAAGGGACAAAAACATACTTATGCTTATAGCGATGAAGAATTGCAGCTTAAATTAAATGAAGAAGGTCGAGAAAATAATCTTTATGTACAACGTTACAAAGGTTTAGGTGAAATGAATCCTGAACAATTGTGGGAGACAACAATGGATCCGGCAAAGCGCACAGTTTTGCAAGTACATTTAGAAGATGCAATGAAAGCAGATGAGATTTTCTCCATACTTATGGGAGATAAGGTAGAACCACGGCGCCAGTTTATTGAAGATAACGCCGGTAAAGTTCGCAACTTAGATTTGTAAGTTAAAGGCTGGTATATAATGGATTTTACGGAAATAGAAATGCCTCAGGGAACTTTAAAAATAAGTATGAAGACTAATAATAAAATCTTATTGGTAGCTGGTGGACGTAAGCCTGAAAAAGATTGGCTGGAAGCAATAAGACTACAAAAATATGTTTATGCCATAGATAAAGGGCTAGACTATTGTTTAGAGGCTAATTTTTTCCCTAATGAACTTTATGGTGACAAAGATAGTGCAAAAGCAGAAAATTGGCTAAAGGCTGAATGTAAGAAAATTGCCTGTAGAACTTTTCCTACAGCCAAAGATGATACAGATTTGCAGCTGTTATTAAAGGCTTTGCCCGGCGAACAAACTGTAATTGCTACGGGTATTTGGGGCGGTCGTGCAGATCATTTATATGCTAATATTTTTAGTTTATTAGCTTATAAACAAGAAAAAAATGCTCAAGTAATATTAGCAGATCAAAAAGAAATAATGGTTTTAATGGCTCTAGGGCAGCAAGCAATGTTTATTTTTAAAAATAAGCCTTTAGCTATTTCGCTTTTGCCTTTAAATGACATCAATGAAGTATCTATTACTGGAGTAAAATGGCCGTTATTAAATGTTGTTTTGCATAAAAATAAACCCTATGCTATTAGTAATGAGTTGCTGGAAGATATGGTGACAGTTACTTGTCATAGTGGTTGTATAGGATTTTATGTGAATTTTGAAAGTGGGGCATAATATTGGAACAGATGGACTTAACTACCTTATTTTTTTTGGTAATTGCTGCTTTTATAGCTTCTTTTATTGATTCTACCGTTGGTGGTGGTGGTCTAATCTCTACGCCTGCTCTTTTAGCTACAGGTATGCCGGTTGCTTTTGCCTTAGGAACTAATAAAGTAGCGGCCATGATGGGTTCTTTTACCAGTGTAGTAACTTTTTGGCGAGCTGGTAAAATAAATAAAAGAATGGTTCTGTTTTTAATGCCCCTATCATTTTTTGGCTCGGCTTTAGGTGCATATGTAGTTTATATGCTTCCTGCAGCTTTCATGAAAAATGTTATTGTTGTTCTTTTAGTAGTCGTTGCCTTTTATACTTATTTTCGTAAGGACTGGGGAGATGTTTCTCACGTTAAAAAATTTTCCAAAACTATTTTAGCAGGAACTATATTTATTGCCTTAGTATTAGGTTTCTACGATGGTTTTTTTGGGCCGGGAACAGGATCGTTTTTGATTTTCGGTTTTTTGTTCTTAGGATATGATTTTGTAACGGCAGCAGGAAACGCTAAAGCTTTAAACTTTGCCAGTGGTGCCGGGGCATTAGTTTCTTTTGCTTTAGCAGGCACAGTTTATTGGAGCTATGGCTTAGCTATGGGAATAAGTATGATTTTCGGTGCAATTGTTGGTTCAAAAGTAGCTATTGCTAAAGGAGCCAGTTATGTAAGGCCTCTATACTTAGTGGTAACAACATTATTGGTTGGCAAACAAGTTTATGAGCTTTTATTTAGATAAATGAGATTAAATATATAAGGATTGGTGATAGTGTGGATGAGAAGCAGATAGCAAGTAAAGTTA
This sequence comes from Acidaminococcaceae bacterium, assembly GCA_029004715.1. Classification (GTDB taxonomy): domain Bacteria; phylum Bacillota; class Negativicutes; order Acidaminococcales; family Acidaminococcaceae; genus JAAYAE01. The sequence goes on from JAQVYX010000006.1 coordinate 24,852, forward strand.
TACCTGTTTTTGTTGAAGATGAGATGCAAAAATCTTATATTGATTATGCCATGAGCGTTATCGTGCAGCGTGCGTTGCCTGATGTACGTGATGGTTTAAAACCTGTGCATCGTCGTATTCTGTATGCTATGCAGGAAGCTGGTATGACTCCTAATAAAGCTTATAAAAAATCGGCACGTATTGTCGGCGATGTTTTAGGTAAATATCATCCTCATGGTGATACTTCTGTTTATGATGCTATTGTACGTTTAGCTCAGGATTTTTCTACACGTTATCTTTTTGTAGATGGTCATGGCAATTTCGGTTCTGTTGATGGCGACCCTGCGGCTGCTATGCGTTATACAGAAGTACGTATGGGAAAAATAGCCGAAGAAATGCTTGAAGATATTGAAAAAGATACAGTAGACTTTGTTCCCAACTATGATGAGTCATTAAAAGAACCAACGGTTTTACCTGCTAAAGTACCGGCTCTTTTGATTAATGGTTCTTCTGGCATTGCAGTAGGTATGGCAACCAATATACCGCCACATAATTTAGGTGAAGTTATTGACGGTCTAATTATGCTTATTGATAATCCTGAAGTAGAAATTGCCGATTTAATGACTGTTATTAAAGGACCGGATTTTCCAACAGGTGCTATGATTTTGGGCAATGCTGGAATTCAAAGTGCGTATACTACAGGGCGTGGTGTTATTAAGGTTAGGGCACAAGCAACTGTGGAGCCTATGCCCAAAAATAAAAATAAGATTATTGTAACTGAGATTCCTTATCAAGTAAATAAATCTCGCTTGATTGAAAATATTGCACATTTGGTTCAGGATAAAGTAATTGAAGGTATAACGGATTTGCGTGATGAAAGTGATCGTAATGGTATGCGTATCGTTATTGAATTACGTAGTGACGTAGTTCCTGATGTTATTTTGAACCAGCTTTATAAGCATACACAGATGCAAGATTCTTTTGGCATTATTATGTTAGCCTTAGTTAATAATCATCCACTTGTTTTAAACTTAAAACAGATTTTGGAATATTATTTAGAACATCAAAAAGTTGTTATAACTCGTAGAACACGTTATGAATTAGGTAAAGCTCAAGATAGAGTTCATATTTTAGAAGGTTTAAAAATAGCCTTAGATAATTTAGATGCTGTAATAACAACCATTCGTGCTAGTGCTAATGGTGAAATTGCCAAAGCGGCTTTGATTGAAAAATTCACTTTGAGTCAGAGACAAGCACAAGCTATTTTGGATATGCGTCTACAACGCTTAACTGGATTAGAGCGTCAGAAGATTGATGATGAATACAGTGATCTTATGGAAACAATCGCTTATTTGGAGGGCGTATTGGCTGACGAGGGTAAAGTTTTAAATATTATAAAGGAAGATATGCTGGAAGTTAAGAAACGTTTCGGTGATAAAAGACGTACCGTTTTAGCACGTGATACCAGTGATATTGATATGGCAGATTTAATTGCCGAAGAAGATGTGATTATTACAATTAGCCATCAAGGTTATATAAAACGCCAAGCTTTGGCGAATTTCCGCAATCAAAATAGAGGTGGACGCGGAATTCAAGGTGGAAGTGGTAAGCTTCGAGCTGAAAGTATAAAAACTGTTACTGATGGTGATTTCTCTGAACATTTGTTTATGGCGACTACTCATCATAATATTTTGTTCTTTACAAATAAGGGCAGAGTATATAGACAAAAGGGTTACGAAATTCCTGAGTCGTCACGTACAGCCAAGGGTTCTTCCGTTGTTAACTTATTGCCTATTGAGGCTGGCGAGAAAATTACGGCTGTTATAGCGGTAAAAGATATTGATGATGACCACGATAAATTCATGTTTATGGCCACTAATAAGGGAACAGTAAAGAAAACAGCTGTAACTGAATTCCATTCAGCTAGACGTACAGGTCTGATTGCTATTAATCTGGACGAAGGCGAAGAACTTATCGACGTAAAACTTACCGATGGTAAAAATGATATTATTATAGCTACTCGTAATGGTTTATCAATTCATTTCAGCGAAGAAGATGTTCGGGCTATGGGAAGAACTGCTCATGGTGTACGTGGCATTACTCTGAAAAAGGACGATTATGTAGTATCTATGGATTGCACCAGTGAAAATGGCGAGGTTTTAACAGCTACTGAACAGGGTTTGGGCAAAAAAACTTTGATTAGTGAGTATCGTAAGCAGACACGTGGTGGCAAAGGCGTTATCAACTTGAAGGTTACTAATAAAACAGGACTTATTGTCGGTTCTCGTGTTATTGTACCTAATCAGGAAATAATGCTTATTTCTAATGCCGGCGTAATCATTCGCTTGCAAGCTGATGCTATTTCTACTTTTGGTCGCAATGCCCAAGGCGTAATTTTGATGCATTTGGATAAAGGTGATAAAGTTGCTGCCTTGGCTTTAGTCAATACTGTGGATGAAGAGGAAACAGAAGAATAAAAAAGGAAAAGTAACATAGTTTGCTGTAGAATGAAGGTAACCACCAATTGTTAGATAAAATAACGATTGGTGGTTTATTTCAAAGTATGACGTATGTTTGTTTCTGTGTTATAATGTGTCTAGCAGCCAACAGTGAAAGTTGCTACAAAAGGGAAAGAATTAGAGCTGTCACTTGTGTAAATAATTGGTGTGCTCTATTTTTACTAACACGGAAAGGAAGTGCATAATCATGGGAGATAAGAATCCTAAGAAGGCCCCAAAGCCAAAGAAAAATGCTAAGCAGGCACATGCAAATCATTTACCTGATCCGGAGCCGGAAGTAGTCAAAAAAGAAAAGAAAACTTATTAAGATGGAATAAAGAGCACATCCTTTTGTAGGATGTGCTCTTTTTATGGAAATTATTATATAATTATGCTAAAATTAGCAGATAGATTAATTTTGGGGGCTATAATTTTATGGATTTTATAAGAGATATAGATGTAGTAGTTATCGGCGGAGGAGTTACAGGTACCGCTATTTTACGTGAGTTGTCAAAATACGCTCTAAAGTGCATGTTGATAGAAAAAGAACCGGATTTAGCATTAGGAACTACAAAGGCTAATAGTGCTATTATTCATTCTGGTTTTGATGCACCTTTTGGCACACAAAAAGCACTAACCAATGTTAGAGGAAATAGGCTTTATCATGAATTGCAAAATCAGCTGGGACTAGACATAAAATGGTTAGGATCATTAGTAGTAGCTGTAAATGATGAAGAAATGTTAACTTTAAAAGATTTATTGGTTCGTGGTATAAAAAACGGTGTTAAAAATTTGGAGCTTTTGGATCGTGCGGCTACTTTAGCAAAAGAACCTAATTTGAAGCAGGATATTAAAGGGTCTTTGTGGGCACCTACTGCAGGTGTTTGTTGGCCGTTTGGTATAGCCTTGGCCTTTGCTCGTTGTGCAGTACAAAATGGAGCTGAAGTGCTAACTAATTGTGCAGCAAAAAAGATTTTAACTAAGGACGATACGATAGTAGGTGTTGAGACCTCTTTGGGTAATATTAAGGCAAAATATATAATTAATGCTGCTGGTCTTGCTGCCGATAAAATTGCTGCTATGGCAGGAGATACGAGTTTCACTATTCATCCTCGTAAAGGGGAATATATTTTATTTGATAAAACCGCTAGTCCTAGCTTGGTTAATGGGATAGTTTTTCCTACTCCTACTAAACAATCCAAGGGTATCTTAATTTGCACAACTGTTCATGGTAATACTTTTATTGGTCCTAATGCTCATGATCAAGAAGATGTGGAAGATAAGTCGACAACAAGTGTAGGTATGGATGAAATAATTGCTTCATCGCAAAAACTTATAGATAAAGTTCCTTTAGGGGCTGCCATTACAGAGTTTAGTGGTTTGCGAGCGGTTTCTAATACGGGAGATTTTATTATTAGAGAAGGTACCGTAAAGGGGCTCATTCATGCCGCAGGTATTCAGTCTCCAGGTTTGTCAGCTGCCCCAGCTATTGCAGAAGAAGTTGTTGAATTAATAGCAGAGTTTGAACCAGAGTGGAGTTTAAAGCGAAATTTTAAAGCTATTGTAACTAGGAGAAAAGTCTTTTCTGAATTAAAAATAGAGGAACAAAGTAAATTATGCAATGAAAACAAATTATATGGTCGTATTGTTTGTCGTTGTGAAACAGTTACTGAAGGAGAAATAGTTGACGCTATTCACGAAACTTGTGGTGCCAGAACATTAGATGGAGTAAAGCGTAGAACTCGTGCAGGAATGGGACGTTGCCAAGGTGGTTTTTGCGGACCTAAAGTTACCCAGATTTTGGCGAGAGAATTAAACATACCGCTTACAGAAGTATTAAAAGAAGGCTCTGCGTCTAAAATGTTTTTTGAAAAAAAACTCCCTGGGGAGGACACCAAATAATGCAAGAATTAACGTATGATATAGTAATTATTGGTGGTGGTCCAGCTGGTTTGTCGGCAGCTTATAGTGCTTATAAAAATGGCGCGGATGATATTTTAATTATTGAGCGTGATTTTGAATTAGGTGGTATTTTGCAACAGTGTATTCATAACGGTTTTGGTCTACATCATTTTAAAGAAGAACTTACAGGCCCTGGGTATGCTCAACGTTGTTTGGAATTAATCGCTAATAAACCAGAGATTACTACCATGGTTGATACTATGGTTTTAGACATCAGTACGGAAAAAAAAGTGCTTGCTGTTAGCCCTAAAGAAGGGTTAATGAAAATAACAGGAAAAACTATTATACTCACTATGGGCTGTAGAGAACGTACTCGTGGTGCTATTAGAATTCCAGGTGAACGTCCTGCAGGTGTTTTTACTGCTGGAGCAGCACAGCGCATGGTTAATATGGTAGGATACTTACCGGGGCACAAAATTGTTATCTTGGGTAGCGGTGATATTGGACTTATTATGGCTCGTAGGATGAGTTTAGAAGGATGTCAAGTACAGGCAGTTTTAGAAATATGTCCTTTTTCTAACGGACTAACCCGTAATATTGTTCAATGTTTGCAAGACTATGATATCCCGTTGTTGTTAGCTCATACAATTACTAAAATTCATGGTAAAGATAGGGTAACTGGAATAACGGTAGCCAAAGTTGATGCTAAAATGCAACCTATAGCAGGAACTGAGTTTGATATTGAATGTGATACTTTGTTATTATCAGTAGGACTAATTCCGGAAAATGAATTGTCCCGAGGTTTACACTTAGAAATGCATCCTTTAACTAATGGTCCTATAGTAGATCAACATCGTACTACTAGCATGTCGGGTGTTTATGCTGCCGGTAATGTAGTACATGTGCATGACTTAGTAGATTTTGTTTCAGAAGAAGCTGAAATAGCCGGTAAATTTGCCGCCTTGGAAGTAAAGGGAAAATTGCATAATGATCTGCGTAAAATAAAAGTTAAAACTGGAGAAGGTATCCGTACCTGTGTTCCTCAAATATTAGATATTCCTCCGGAGGGCGAAGCGGTAAAGTTATTTATGCGCGTAGGGGCTCCTGAACGTAAGGTAAAGCTAGAAATTTTAAGCGCAGGGAAAGTAATACAAAACAAGATTTTACCTGTAGCCAAACCTAGTGAAATGATTGCGGTAGATATTTCTGCAGAAAACACAAAGCTTATGGGCTCTGAATTAATAGTTCGTTTGAGTAGAGGTGTATAAAATGACAGTAGAAAAGCGTACAATGAATTGCATAACTTGCCCAATGGGTTGTGAGATGACAGTTACTATTGATGATGGAATTGTAATTAACGTTGAAGGAAATAGTTGCCTTCGTGGTAAAAAATATGCGGAAGTAGAGGTAACGGCTCCTAAACGTATGCTAACTTCAACTGTAAAAATAAAGGGTGGTATATTACCATTGTTACCGGTAGTATCACAGGCTCCCTTGCCTAAGGAAAAAATTTTGGCATGTGCTAGGGAACTTAGAAAAATAAGCGTAGAAGCACCTATTGTTTTAGGTCAAGTCATTTGCGGTAATATTTTGGGACTTGGAGTAAACGTAATTGCGGCAAGATCCATGAAGCAAGAAGAACAAAAGGTTTAATTTTTGCGGAACTTTTAAAAGTTCCGCTTTATTATTACATAAATTTATAACAAGGCAATAAATTGGTCGGTGGGTGGGGGGAAAATAAAAATATGAAAAATAAAAATGGTGTTATTTACGGTTTGCTCAGCTATTTTTTATGGGGCATATTGCCTATTTACTGGAGCAGCATAAAAGGTGTAGATGCTTTTGAAATTTTAGCTAATCGCATAGTTTGGGCTTTGATTTTCATGATTATAGTGCTGGTGGTATTAGGAAAATGGGGGGAATTTCTACAAGAGGTTAAAAATATATGCCTCAACCGTAAAAAACTGCTCACCGTTATTGGAGCAGGCATTACAATTTTGTTTAATTGGGGAATATTTATTTGGGCAGTTAGCCAAGGACGCATCATTGAAACCAGTATGGGTTATTACATAAATCCTTTGGTTAGTGTCTTGTTTGGTGTTGTTTTTTTGGGAGAAAGCTTAGATTTATGGTCAAAAGGAGCTGTAGCTTTAGCAGCCATTGGCGTTGGTGTTATGATTTTTAATGTAGGAGTTTTCCCTTGGATTTCTTTGAGTTTAGCACTTACCTTTGCTTTTTATGGTCTTCTTAAGAAAACTTTGGTGGTAGATACTAAAACAAGTATTCTTTTGGAAACACTAGTTGTTCTACCGCTGGCCTTGGGATATATTTATTACCTTTCTACTTTTGGTCGTGCGGCTTGGCAGCACTCGTCTACTACAAACTTGTTGCTTTTGTTTGCATCAGGTCCTGTGACAGCAATACCATTATTACTATTTACAGCTGCGGCTAAACTGTTACCATTAAGTTTCATAGGATTTTTACAATATCTTGCACCTACTTTAAGTTTGATTATAGGTGTGTTTATATATGGGGAAGCCTTTACTTTTGGTCATTTGCTTTCTTTTGGTTGGATTTGGGCAGGGCTGCTTGTTTTTACTCTTAACCAATTTCGAAGTAAATAACTACATTTTGTGGTGGTTGTATATTGTGTATAATGTCCCCAGACTTATCCACAGGCAGTATGTTTTGTGCATAACTTTGGTTGATAATCCTTAATAAATGTAAACAATTCGTAAATTAGCAAAAAACTGCGAAAATCATCCCAATGTTATCCACAGGATTGGGGATAATGTGGATTAAATTTGTGCATAACTATTTGAATAGTTATTTTTAAAATACCATATATAGGAATGACACATTTTTTCACTTGGGTAAAAAGCTATTTGGGGTAAGAAACTTTATAAAGTATAAATATTCTCAAATTCAAGAAAGCAGTTGACAAATAGTTACAATTATAGGATAATACTTTTAATTTCATAGAAATATTAAAAAGTGATGATTGGGACGAAAGACAAAATGTGAACGCACAGAGAGCCGGTGGTTGGTGTAAATCGGTAGGACGCATTTGTTGAGTAAATCACCCAGGAACTCATCAGCGAAAAGGAATTCCTTAGTAGCATGATGCGTGGCAGACGCGTTAGGTCTGAGCCGATTGTTGGATTGGTGCAAAGTTATAAAATAGGGTGGTACCGCGTAAACTTTACGCCCCTGTATACGTTATATGTATACAGGGGCGTTTTTATTTATTTTTTTGTTAAAGTAAAGGAGAGAGCAAAATGTTAGAAACATTATTACTGCAAGGGAAAAATGAAAATACTTTATTACCGAGAGTTTTGCGCATAATAGCACAACAGGGAAAGCAAATAGAGACACTTACTTGCGAAGTACAAAAAAATCGCCAGCTGATTAATATAGAAATTACACTACAAGATAAAGGTGACTTAGCGTTAACAGCTAAATTGCTACAACGTTTAGTGGCTGTAGAGACTGTGGCAAGTGAAAAAGTTAAGCAAACGAGAGCGATGTAATTAGGGGGAAGTTATAATGAAATTAAGTGGAGCTCAAGCAATAATAAAAATTTTAGAAGAGCATGGCGTAAATACAGTTTTTGGTTATCCTGGAGGACAGGTTATTCCTTTGTATGATGCTTTGTATGATAGTAAGCTACATAATGTTTTAACAGTACATGAACAGGGAGCTGTTCATGCTGCTGATGCTTATGCTAGAGTTAGCGGGCGAACAGGAGTATGTATTGCTACCTCAGGTCCAGGGGCAACTAATATAGTTACAGGTCTTGCTACAGCATACTTAGATTCAGTACCTTTAGTAGCTATTACAGGACAAGTAGCAGTAAATCAGCTGGGGAGAGATTCCTTTCAAGAGATTGACATTGTTGGTGTTACAATTCCTATTACTAAGCATAATGTTTTAGTGCGTGAGGCTAAGGAACTTTTGCCGGCACTGCGCACTGCTTTTAAAATTGCTTGCAGTGGACGGCCAGGACCGGTATTGGTTGATATTCCCAGTAGTATTCAAACGGAAGAGTTGGAATGGACAGAACCGGAAAATGCCAGTGAGGATCATAAAGAAAAAAATACTAATAAACAGCGTCTTGAGAAACTTTTGGAAGCAGCTTCGGTGACTATTAATAATGCACAAAGGCCTGTGCTTCTAGTTGGAGGCGGAACAGTATTAGGTAATGCAACCGCAGAAGTTATAGAGTTTGCTCGTAAAACAGGAATGCCTGTAGTTAACACTCTTATGGCTATAGGTGCGTTCCCAGGTAGTGATTCACAAGCACTCGGGCTTACCGGAATGCATGGTCATGTTGGTGCTAATCTTGCCGTAACTAATGCTGATGTATTGGTAGTGGCAGGTAGTAGGTTTAGTGAACGTATTACGGGAGACCGTAATAGATATGTGGGCAAGAAAACTATTATTCAACTGGATATAGATCCTTCGGAAGTAGATAAAAATATAGTGTCGTCTCTGCCTTTAGTAGGGGATATTAAAGAGACGTTAAAGCTTTTAAATCCTCGCGTTAAAAAACTCGATATCAAACCTTGGTGGGAATCAATTAAGGCTTGGGAAGAGACTGAAGGACACGAATTAGAGAAAGGAGATAAATTAACAGCTCCATGGATAATGAAGGAACTAAATAGACAATTTAATAGAAAAGAGACTATTTTTGTAACAGATGTTGGCCAAAATCAAATGTGGGCAGCTCAGCATTTGGTGATAGATAATCCACGCCATTTTGTTACTTCGGGTGGGTGTGGAACCATGGGTTTTGGTGTCCCTGGTGCTTTAGGCGCTAAGCTTGCCAGTCCTGACGCTCAGGTAATACAAATTGGCGGGGATGGCGGGTTTAAAATGACGGGGATGGAATTACATACTGCCTGTCGGGAAAAAACACCTTTTCTTAGTATCGTAATTAATAATAGTTGTCTAGGGATGGTACGCCAATGGCAACAGGTTTTTTACAATAAAAGGTATTCTTCCACTTTATTAAGCGAATTTGACTTTATTGCTTTTGCCCAGTCTTGTGGGGCCGAAGGCGTACAAGTAAAAACCTGCGAGGAATTCAAAGAAGCCTTAATTTTAGCTGGGAAAGTGCAAAAAGCAGGGAAGCCTTTTCTCATTGAAACGGTAATTAGTCAAGCAGATTTGGTTTTGCCTATGGTTGCTCCTGGATCTGTAATCAATGAGTTTGTGGATCCGGAAAAATAAAATAGATTAGAGGCTAAATGTCCTTTTTGTGGAGCTTTTTTCACAAAAAGGACATTTAGCTTATGTTATAACTTTTCAGGACCAATAATTTAAGAGAAGAAAATAATTGCGATTACAATAATGGTCTGGCCGAAAAAGTGCCAATTGATGAAGTGAATTTCTTTGTTTTGTCAGAGTTTAAGCATTATTGAAATTGCGAAATGTGATGTAGTTACATACATTTATTTTAATTTATATATAATAAGCCTATGGAAAGGGAAAATTTGTTAATAGATAAAAGGAGTAGAGAATATGAATGCATTATAATGGGCATACGAGTTCTATCTTTTTAATTTTCGAGTTTGGTTAATGGGATACTGAAAACATATAAATTATGAAAGATTAATCTAATAATATGCTTAGATTTATCCTAATTTTAAAAGTGAAGAGTAGTGAGGTAAAATAGATGTGGAAAATACTTAATTTTTTTCAGAAGAACTTGATATGGAGTATTCCGGGGTTTATGATTTTGGGGTTGGTATTTGGAAGTGCTTTTTCGCTTCAATTTCTAAAATTATGGATAATTCCTTTGACCTTTTTTATGGTTTATCCAATGATGGTTTCTATGAATATGAAGGAATTATTCAACAAAGGTGGAAACAAGGTTCAGATTGCTACCATAATAATTAACTTTGGAGTTATACCGTTTATAGGATACTTTATTGGGAAATTTATTTTTTCAGACACGCCATTGGCTGCGGTGGGTTTGTTATTGGCATGTCTGTTACCGACATCAGGAATGACTATTTCATGGACCGGATTTGCGAAAGGGAATGTATCTGAAGCGGTTAAAATGACAATAATAGGTTTGATTATTGGAGCCTTAGCTACTCCATTATATTTAAAATTGCTTATGGGTACTGTAATTTCAATTTCATTGAGTAAAATATTTTCACAAATAATTTTTATTATATTTATTCCGTTGATAGCTGGATATTTAACCCAATTATTTTTGAAAAACAAGTTTGGGAATGAAATATATGAAAAGAAATATAAGCCTAGATTTCCATTATTATCTACAGTTGGGGTTTTAGGAGTTGTTTTTGTGTCTATGGCTCTAAAAGCTAAGACTATTTTAGCAGATCCAATGGTTTTATTATATTATCTTTTTCCGTTAATTATTTTATACAGTATTAATTTTTTTGTTAGTACCGTAATAGGAAAAATGTTTTTTACTAGAGAGAATGGGATAGCACTTGTATATGGAACTGTAATGAGAAACCTTTCTATTGCATTAGCAATTGCTATGGGGGTATTTGGTGAACAAGGATCAGAAATTGCACTGATAATTGCTTTAGCGTATATTATACAAGTACAGTCGGCTGCGTGGTATGTTAAGTTTACGGATCAAATCTTTGGCAAAAGGGAAATTATTGAATAGTTTGAAGTTGCCTAATGCATATTCTTTCTGTAATAGAACGTTTGAACACATTTGTTACAGAAGGCATATATTGTTTTAGCTATCCCTAAAGATTGGATAAACTTGCAATTTATTAAGTGAAATGCTATAATAACGAAGCTGTATATATGAGAATATATACTTCTTCTGTTCCCAGAGTGGGAGCCAAAGTCCAAAGAAGGAGGTGATTTCGTGCATACATACGAAGTCATGTACATTGTTAAACCAATCGAAGAAGCGGCTTTTGAAGTACTTGTTAAAAAGTTCGATGATTTATTGGCTGCTAATGGTGCTACTGTAGAAAAAACTGACCGGTGGGGCAAAAAACGCCTAGCCTATGAAATCAAAGATTTTGTAGACGGCATTTATGTTCTCGTAACGTTCCAAGGCGACGGCAAAACCGTTAAAGAACTTGACCGTGTTATGAAGATTACAGATGAAATTCTACGCCATATGATTATTAGAAAAGGCGAATAAGCTGGGAGGTAACCTAAGATGAATAAAATTATTCTGATGGGCCGCCTAACTCGTGATCCTGAAGTACGCGTAACTCCAAGTGAGAAAACCGTGTGTACGTTTACGTTGGCGGTAGATAGACAGTTTGCTAATCAAAGCGGTGAAAGAGAGGCAGATTTTATCAACATAGTAGTATGGGGTAAAGCTGCTGAATTGTGCGGGAATAGTCTGGCCAAGGGACAAAGACTCCTTGTTGAAGGTCGTTTGCAGATACGTAATTACGTAGCTAAAGACGGCAATAAACGCTATGTTACTGAAGTAATTGCTAACAGCGTAGAATTCGTTGAACGCAAAAACACAAGTAATGCTGGTGGTGGACAAGAACATACTACTTCTAATAGTGGTATGGATGGGTTTGGAAAGGCTGTAGCCTTTGACGAGGAAATCCCATTTTAATTTAGGGAGGTTTTGGAATGATTAAACGTGAAAGAGGCAGAAAGCCAAGAAGAAAAGTATGTAGCTTCTGCGTAGATAAAGCTCAAGATATCGATTATAAAGAAGTTGGCAAATTACACAAGTTCTTAACTGAACGTGGTAAAATTTTGCCTCGTCGTATTTCCGGTACTTGCGCTAAACACCAAAGACAACTTACTATCGCTATTAAACGCGCTAGAAACGTTGCTTTGTTACCATTTACAACTGAGTGATAATATTAAAAGACTTCCCTGCAGAAATGTCGGGAAGTCTTTTTCTTTACTTATGCTTGTACTTGCTGTAAACAGTGCTTAACATGGTAAAAGACTTTTCTTTTTCTCTAATTAAGAGTAAAATAGTAGTACGCATTTGAAATCTATATAATGAAGCAAGTTGAAGTATAGTTAGTCTTGAGGAGGTTTATTTTTGATTATACATAAAACATCGGCTTTAGTAGAGTCGGGTATTTTAGCTGCCATCGCCACCGTTTTTACTATTATTGGTGCCTATGTTCCTATTTTGAGTCTTATTGCCAATTTTGTTTGGCCTTTGCCTATCATATTGTGTGGACGTAGACATGGCTTGAAGTGGAGTTTTTTATGCTTGACGGTAGCCGGTATTCTTGCCACTATTTTAGTTAGCCCTATTCATGCACTGTCTGTAGTAGCAGTTTTTGGTATCATCGGTCTTACTATGGGAGAATGTATGCGTAGGCAGATGTCTCCGCTGAAATTAATGCTTATAAGTTCTATAGGAGCTTTTATTTCTTTTATTATTAGCATGCTTATTGGTTATTTAATTATGCATATTAATGTTTTAGAGGTTTTCTTAGACAGTATGAATCAGGGCTTTAGTATGTCCGTAGATTTTTATAAGCAAATGGGTTATGGTCCCGATCAATTAGCACAAATTACCGTGGAAATGGAAACCATGAAAAAAATGGTTCGTATGATTATACCTGTAGCTTTTATTATGGTAGCACCATTTACTGTTTTTGTTAATTATTGGGCTGCTCGTAAGATTTTAAGTAAGATGGGAGACTATTATCCCTGGTTTCCTCCGTTTGCTAAATGGAGCATGCCACGTTATACGTTGTTTCCTTATGGTTTATCCCTAATTTTATTGATGCAGTTTAATACTAGACAGGAACATCCCATGTATCAGTTTGCTTTTAATCTTTTTGTATTTTGTAATGTTTTATTGATTGTGCAAGCTTTAGCTTTAATTTATTGGTATATCGATACTAAAGGTAAGCCTCGTTGGTGGTTTTCCGCCTGTTTTGCAATTATTTTTATTAGTCAATTCATCTCTCAAATAGCAGTATTATTGGGTGCTTATGATTTGGTTTTTGATTTTCGTCATCGTAAGCCTAAAACCAAGAATGATATACAGTGAAATGAGGATTATTTATGGAGAAGATAAGCAAGAAATTTTGGGATGGCCTACGGGTGGGAATTGGTATTCTAGGCTCAATCGCTGTACTTTATGGCGTATTTCGGGGAGAACTTGTGTTAGCATTTGGAGGGTTTGCGGTTCTTCTGATAGTATATTATTTTAGCCAAAGGAATTCACGTATTAAAGACGCTTGGCTTAACCACTATTTAGACACGGTAGTCCGCAATATTGAGCGAGCAAATAACTATGCCGTACAGAGAATTCCTGTGGGCATTGCAGTGTTCGACAAGGAAGGACGACTACAGTGGAAAAATGAACTTTTTGCTACTTGGGTTGGTGGAAAAGCTGATGAGGGCGATCCCATGAGTAAAGTTTTACCGCCTCCGGAAAATAATTTTGACACTATTTCTTTAAAAGATGCTGAAAAACAAATTAAAATTGCGGACAGATCTTTCAATATGTTGGTGCGACGCATTCAAACTTCCGATGATGGGGAGCAAGATACCGGCGTAGTAGTTTATTTGATGGATATTACAGATAGAGAACGGCAAAAAAAACGGTATGAGGCGGAAAAAGTTTGTTTCGCTTATATACAGTTTGATAATTTTAGTGATGTTATGAAGGGTCTAAACGAAAGTATCAGAGCTAATCTAGCAGTAGAAGTTAACAAAGCTATAGGAGAATGGGCAGAAGAAATGCAGGGTATCTTCCTGCGATATGCCGATGATTTGTATATGGTTAGTATTAGCAGAAAATCCCTAGAAGAGACGGTTGCACGTAAATTCGATGTTTTGGATAGAGTGCGTGAGATAAAGGTTGGCAATAAAATACCTCCGACTATTAGCGTTGGTATGGCCAGTGATGAAAGAGGCTTATTAGCCCTTAGTAAAAAGGCTCAATCCGGGTTAGATTTAGCCTTGGGAAGAGGTGGAGATCAAGCAGTAGTTTCTATGGGTGGAGATATGTTGTTTTTTGGAGCTAAAAGCTCTGTACAGGCTAAAAGTACTAGGGTCAGGGCAAGGGTGGTTTCTCAAGCTATCCATGAACTTATGCTAAATGCGGATAAAGTTTTCGTTATGGGACATGTTAACGAAGATTATGATGCTATTGGTTCTGCTTTAGGCGTGGCTAAAATGGCCATGTCTCTTAATAAAGAAACCTACATTGTTACTAGTGGACAAGGAACTTCTCTAGGACGTATGGAAGATATCGCAACAGAGGCTGATCAAGCTTATGAAGCGGTTTTGGTTACAGAAGAAAGGGCTTTAGAACATATTACACCTGGCAGTATTTTAATCTTGGTTGATCATCACAGGGCCATGTTGTCGGCGTCGCAAAAAGTTTTAGAGGGAATTGAACGACGGGTTATTATTGATCATCATCGTCGTAGTGAAGATGCTATAAAAAATGCCATTTTATTTTACATGGAACCGTCGTCTTCTTCCACTAGTGAATTAGTAACTGAAATGTTACATTATTTTGATGATACAATGGAATTTACTAAATTAGAAGCATCTGCGTTATATGCAGGTATTTTAGTAGATACGAAGAATTTTGCTGTACAAACAGGTGAACGCACTTTTGAAGCAGCAGCTTTTTTAAGGCGTAGCGGAGCTGACCCTAGGGTGGTATCACAATTGTTTAAAGACGATCAAGCTACTGTCATGCAAAGAGCAAAATTAATTTCACAAGCCCGTATTCCTTATCCAGGACTGGCAATTTCTATTTATAAGCAGGCACCGGAGGGACAAAATACTTCTGTTATTATTGCACAAACTGCTGATGAACTTTTGACTATGGATGATGTTAGTGTTAGCGTAGTTATAAGCGAAGGACTGGATGGTTTGGGTATTAGTGCCCGTAGTGACGGGCATGTTAACGTGCAAATAATGATGGAAGAATTAGGTGGCGGAGGACATCAAACCGTTGCAGGTGTTAAAGTTCGAGGTATAACGGCAGATGAAATGGAAGTTAAAATTATAGCTATGGCTAAAGAACAATTAGAGGAGCGCGATACAGATGAAAGTAATATTACTACAGGACGTTAAAAAATTAGGTAAAAAAGGTGACATTGTAGAAACAGCAGAGGGTTATGGTCGCAACTATTTGTTACCAAGAGCTTTAGCAAAAGAAGCAAGTGCTGCTAATTTGAATTTGGCTAGACAAAGCCAGGAAGTTGCAGCCCATAGAGCTGCTCAAAAAAGAGATGAAGCTATAGTTTTAGCTGCACAATTGGAAAAAGTTGTGGTGAAGATGAGCGTTAAAGTTGGCGCTAATGGCAAAATGTTTGGTTCAATTGCTTCCAAGGATGTTGCGGAAGCCTTAATTGAACAAACACAGTTAGAAGGCGTGGATAGAAGGAAAATAGAACTTACTTCTCCTATTAAAAGTGCGGGACGTTATACGGCTGTTGCTAAATTGCATCCGGAGATTTCCGCAACGTTTGTGGTAGAAGTAGAGGAAGCATAAAATGATTGATCGTATACCACCTCAAAATATCGAGGCAGAACAAAGTGTTATAGGTGCGATGCTTATTGATAAGGAAGCTATCGCTAAGACCAGTGAGATTTTGCGGCCGGAAGATTTTTATCGTCAAGATGACAGGGTTATTTATGAAGCTATTTTGGCCCTGTATAATAAAAATGAAGCGGTAGATTTGGTTACGGTTACAGAACAGCTAAAAAGTAGCGGTAAATTAGAGGAAATTGGCGGTACGGCCACTATTACTGCTCTTAGTAATGCAGTGCCTACCGCGGCCAATGTTGTGTACCATGCTAAAATTGTTGAGGAAAAGGCTTTGCGTCGTCAACTTATCAGTGCGGCTACAGAAATAGCTTCTACTGGTTATGAAGATGAAGAAGATATCTCTAATACGATTGATGCTGCTGAGCAAAAAATCTTAGCTGTAGCTAACCGCAAGAGTACAGCTGCTTTTATCCCTATTAAAGATGCTGTGACCTCTGCTGTTGGCCGTATTGAAATGTTGTACGATTCTAAAGAAGCATTTACGGGTTTGCCTACAGGTTTTACCGATTTTGATAATCTTACATCAGGATTACAAAATTCTGATTTGATTATTGTGGCGGCTCGTCCTAGTATGGGTAAATCTACCTTGGTATTAAATATGATGCAAAATATTGCTATTAGAGGCAAAGGGTCAGTAGCCTTTTTTTCCTTAGAAATGAGTCAGGAACAGTTAACACAAAGAATGCTTTGTGCTGAGGCACATATTGACTCCTCTCGCTTGCGAGTAGGACAGTTAAGTGACAAAGATTGGCCGGAACTTATGAAGGCTGCTGATCGTCTTAGTCAGGCAAAAATATTTATGGATGACACTCCCGGTATTACCGCTATGGAAATGCGTACCAAGGCCAGACGCTTGCAACATGAACATGGATTGGATTTAATCATTGTCGATTATTTGCAGCTGATGCAAGGCAGTGGTAAACGTAGCAGTGATAATAGACAGCAGGAAATGTCTGATATTTCCCGCTCTCTGAAAAGTTTGGCCAGAGAGTTAAACGTTCCGGTTATTGCGTTATCACAGCTTAGTCGTAGCGTTGAAAGTCGTACTATTAAGCGCCCTATGCTAAGCGATTTGCGTGAATCAGGCGCATTAGAGCAGGATGCAGATATTGTAGCTTTTATTTATCGCGAAGATTATTATAATCCTGAGACGGAAAAGAAAAATATTACGGAATTTATTATTGCTAAACATCGTAATGGTCCGGTAGGAACTGTGGAACTTTTCTTCCAAAAAGATATTACTTGCTTCTTGAATTTAAGCAAACATCAAGAAGAATAGAACAGAAAAGAACATCAACAATGTTAAAGTTAATAACATTGTTGATGTTCTTTATTGTCACTAACAAACATCGAACAAAATTTGTTAGTCGTTTGCAGCTAACAAGGCGGCACCATAAACGCCGGCATTATCTCCAAGCTGGGAGAGTTTGATTTGGGTATTATTTGCGATGGGCTTAGCACATCTTTCACGAATGCCGGTTTTTATAGCATTAAGGACTTGGGGACCGGCTTTAGCAAGACCGCCTCCGACTACTATGATATCGGGGTCAAACAGTTCAGCAGCCACGGATAAACAGGCCCCTAGAGAGTGCATGGCATCACGAATGATAAAGCAGGCCTTACTATTGCCATCGGCTGCAGCTTGAAAAACATTTTCTGCCGTAATGTTGTTGTCTAAAGAAAATCGCATGTATTCAGCGGCTTTGGCAATGGCGCTACCGGAAGCGTAGAGTTCAGCACAACCATGATTGCCGCAGGAGCAGAGCCGTCCATTTTGTTCGATTGTAATATGACCAAGTTCTAGTGCATTGCCTGAGCTGCCCGTAAAAAGTTTGTGGTTAATAATTGCACCAGCTCCAATGCCAGTGGAAATTGTTACGAAGAGCATGTTGGTCGAACCTTGTCCCGCGCCTAACATATATTCGCCCCAAGTAGCCGCATTAGCGTCATTGGTTGTTATTACCGGTAGCCCATAATGTTTTTCGATATTTTCTACAAAAGGAATATTTTCTAAGGGTAAATTGGAACAATGACAAAGCACTTTTTTCTTTTTATCCCAGTGTCCTGGTATACCAATACAGATTCGCGTTATTTCTTGGGGAGAAAGACCGGACTGTGCCAGTAATTGTTCTATTAGAAAAAACATTTGCTTACAAACCCTTTCACTGCCTTCTTGGCTGCACGAGGGGACACAAACATTGGAAAGGGCAGCATGTTTATCATTAAGAATAAGTCCTTTCATATTAGTTCCACCAATATCTATACCCATGTAGTTTGTCATAAGTTCACCTCATTGTTGGAAGATTTTAACACCTTTGACAAAGGTGTTTTTTATGTTAATGTCGTTATCAAAAACGACTAAATCAGCCTGTTTGCCTATAGCAATAGAACCAATATGATCATCAAGCTCCAATTCTTTAGCGGGATTTATGGTAGCCATAGCTATTACTTTGTTAAGAGGAGCGTTAGTGTTAGTACGGAAATTAGCTATAGCCTTATCCATTGTTAGCACACTGCCGGCAATAGTACCGTCTGCTAATTTTGCCGCTTGTCCCCGGACAAAAACCTTTTGTCCTCCTAACTCAGAGCTGCCATCTCCCTGTAGGCAAGCACGCATAGAATCGGTAATAAGGATAATATCTTCGGAACTTTTCGTTTTATAAACTAAACGTTGCATGGCAGGGTGTACATGTACGTTATCGGCAAT
>JAQVYX010000007.1 GCA_029004715.1 Acidaminococcaceae bacterium
AGTATAAAATTTAAGGGCGAAGAAATTATGGGCATGTCTCCTAAAGCAATGATTGAGCGAGGTATTAGTTATGTGCCGGAAGATAGATTAGGAATGGGACTTGTACCAAATTTAGATGCTAGTGAAAACGTAATTTTAAAAGAGTATGGTACTTCTAAATATTCTAATAGTTGGAAAGTAAATAAAACTGCTGCTATAAAAGCTACTGAAGCTATTGTTAAAAAGTTTGACGTGCGCATGGGTTCAATTTTTCAGCCTGTAAAAATGATGAGCGGTGGTAACTTACAAAAACTACTTCTTGGCAGAGAAATTGCTTCGCATCCTAAGCTGATGATAGTGTTATATCCTGTGCGAGGATTAGATATTGGGGCTATCGAATCGGTCCATAAATTATTATTGCAGCTTAAAAAGGAAAACACCGCAATAATTCTTGTTTCTGAAGAACTGGAAGAAATTGCTGAACTTGCAGACAGAGTAGGGGTTATTTTTAGTGGGAAAATCTTAGGAGAATTTCCTGTTAGTGCTATGGATACAGAACTAGTTGGATCTTTGATGGCTGGTATTACCGAGAACAAGGAGGATATGGTATGAAAATCAAGGTTCAAAAAAGCCTAGCACCAAACCTCACTTCTCAAATTTTAGTACCCATTTTTGCTGTTCTGGCTTCGCTATTTTTTTGTGCCATATTTTTTGCTTTGACAGGCAAAGATCCCATTGAGGTTTATTCAACTATGTTTTCCGGAGCGTTGGGATCGGAATATGGTATTTCCGAAACGTTTGTTAAAATGATACCGCTAGCACTGTGTGGTTTGGGTGTAGCAGTGGCTTTTCGCATGCACTTATGGAACATAGGGGCCGAAGGTCAGTTTTATATGGGAGCTTGTGCGGCAACGTGGGTGACGCTTTCATTTCCTACACTACCATTTTTTCTTATGATTCCGGCAATGATTATTATGGGTGCTCTTGCAGGGGGCTTATGGGGGCTATTGGCCGGCTGGTTTAAAGTAAAGTGGCAGGTAGATGAAATAATTTCCACCTTAATGATGAATTATATAGGTATTTTATGGGTAGATTTTTTGGTCTATGGAGCGTGGAGAGATCCTGAAGGTAAAAATTTCCCTTTAACTGCTGCGTTTCCTGCGGCAGCTATGCTGCCAACATTTGGTTCCTTGCGCGTGCATTATGGCATCTTCTTTGTATTTATTTTAGCGCTTATTTTTTGGGTGGTTTTCAAAAAATCTAAATGGGGTTACGAGACTTTAGTAATTGGTTCAAATCCAATAGCAGCTAAATATGCAGGCATCAATATTCGTAGCAATGTATTATTAGCTATGTTTATTTCCGGGGCACTTTGTGGTATCGCCGGTATGGTGGAAGTTAGCGGTGTGGTAGGGAAATTACAACCTGGTATCAGTCCAGGCTATGGTTATACAGCAATTATTGTTGCGTGGTTGGCTAGACTACATCCGCTTGCGATTGTAGGAGTAGCATTTTTATTTGCAGTAATTCATGTTGGTGGATTTATGCTACAGACTATGGGTATGCCGTCTGCAACAGCAACAATGCTACAAGGTGCAATGTTATTCTTTGTGGTGGGATCAGATATTTTGACTAAATATGAAATAAAATTTATTAGTAGTAAGGAAGGCGAAAAAAATGAATGAGACCTTGCTTATTTCTATTTTAGCGGCTTCTATTACAGCGGGGACGCCAATATTATTTGCCGCCTTAGGTGAACTAATTACAGAACGTTCCGGGGTTACGAATCTGGGCGTTGATGGTATGATGCTAGTTGGTGCTGCTACTGGTTTTATGGCTTCAGTTACTTTTCATAGCCCTTGGTTGGGAGTAGGAGTGGCTTTATTAGCTGGTGGGATAATGGCGTTAATACATGCGTATTTAACAATTACTTTGCGAGCTAATCAAGTAGTTAGCGGTTTGGCATTGGCTTTATTTGGCTCCGGGCTTAGCAGCTATCTAGGGAAAAATTATGTTGGTATGCGCCCTGAACAAACTTTTGAAAAATTGGCAGTGCCCTATTTAAGCAATATACCAATTATTGGACCGGTTATTTTCAAGCAGGATGCTTTAGTTTATTTGAGTTATGGTTTGGTAGTTTTTGTAGCTTTTTATTTATATAAAACAAGAGCAGGTTTGTTCTTGCGCGCTTTAGGTGAAAATCCTGCGGCTGTGGATGCGGTAGGTGTTAATGTTTTCGGTTTGAGATATTTATATGTTATTATTGGTGGTGCTTTGGCTGGACTTGGTGGTGCGTATCTTTCTTTAGCATATGCACCTTGTTGGTTAGAAAATATGACGGCGGGACGCGGCTGGATTGCGGTGGCTTTAGTTATTTTTGCACTTTGGGATCCGTGGCGTGCGTTGGTTGGTTCATATCTGTTTGGCGGAATAGACGCTTTAGGTTTCCATTTACAAGTTTTAGGCATTCCTGTTTCAATTTTTATTCTTAATATGATGCCTTATATCTTTACCATAGTAGTATTGATTTTTGTTTTAATTCGCAGAGGCGGAAGGCTGGCTGCGCCACAGTCATTGGGACTTCCCTACGATAGAGAAGAAAGATAAAAAATACCGTGCATTTGCACGGTATTTTTTATATATTCTACAAAATTTATTTTTTGAAATTTTTACAATTTAGACTGCTTAAAACAAGATTGTATAAAACATTAACTCCGTGAATTAAATCGGCGTGGTTAAAATGCATATTACGGTCATGTAGTCCGGGAGTAAGTGCACATCCTAAACCGATAAAACCGGTCTTAAGTTCGGGACGTAATTGCTTGTAAAAGTTAAAATCTTCTCCTACAGTAGTGGTGCGTTCAAGTATTAAACCAGTGCTGCCAACTTCGTTGGTAATAGATTTTTTAATCAATTCTAAAAGTTCTGGATCATCTTCGGAACCAGGACAATCACCAATTTGCTCCACTTCTGCCTTGGCACCGTAAAGCTCAGCGGTGTTTTTAATGATATGAATAACTTTTTTCTTTAGCAGTTCCATCTCAGAATTTTTTGTAGTGCGCAAATCAAAACCAAGTTCTGCAAAATCACATATAGCATTAAGTGCACCTTCACCTGTACGGAAACGGGTAGTTTTTAAACTCCAACCTTCTAGGGGGTTCATATGTAGGGCATTAATAGAGTTAACTATCGAACACCCAACATCAATGGCATTAATTCCCAAATGGGGCATGGAACCGTGAGCTGTGCGGCCTGTTATTTTAGCTTCTAACAAGGTGGCGGCAGTCCAATGTACTTGCGCGACGATTTGGCCTGAAGAGGCTAAGTCTTCTGGCATAAGGTGTAGGCCAAAAAGACAATCAATGTCGTCTATGATGCCGGTAGCAAGAAGAGCTTTAGCTCCACAACCAATTTCTTCGGCTGGCTGCATTATTATTTTAACTTTGCCACAAGTAATGCCTTTTTTGGCAATTAATTCTGCGACAGTTAGAACTATTGCCATATGAGCATCATGCCCGCAAGCATGAATGCCTATTTTTTTGTCACCCTCCGTAAAGAGCAAACAATCCATATCAGAACGCAGGCCAACGACAGGACCATCTTTTTTGCTGTCTAGGAGGCCTACAACACCTGTGCCACCAACTTCTTCGCAAACCTCATAGCCTGCTTGACGTAAAATGTTAGCGGCAAAAGCAGCGGTTTTAAATTCACAAAAAGCAGGTTCAGGTATAGAGTGTAATTGTTTCCAGATTTCATTAATACGTTCTGACAGATTCATGCTAACACCTCACTATTCTTTCCAACCAAGGGATACAGACCCTGGGAAATGCGTTAAAATAAATTTGGCGTTTTCTTTTGATTGATATATTTTTCTTAATTGTTCTAGTCGAGGGTCTTTTAATGTTGCTTTGCGTACAACAAAAACATTAACATAAAATGAGTCAGCAGTTTCACGCAAAATAGCGTCTTTGGCTGGATTTAAGTGGGCAGAAAGGGCATAGTTAGTATTGATTGCAGCACAGGTAACATCATCCAAACTTCTAGGAATAGCAGCTGCTTCCAACTCAACTATTTTGTAATTGTGAGGATTTGAGGTAATATCATTTAAACTGGTATCGATATCTTTAATATTTTTAACTGTAATGAGACCGGCATTGGCCAGCAGCAAAATAGCTCTGGAACCGTTAGAGGGATCGTTAGGAATAGCTATGGTGGCTCCGTCAGGTATTTTTTCACCTGGTTTTATTTTTTTAGAATAGATACCAATAGGAAACAAAGCGGTTGGGAAGGCACTAACTAAATCAAATTTAGGTTCTTTTTTTAATGTAGCATCTAGGAAGGGCTTATGTTGAAAACAGTTGCCCCAAAGTTCGCCTTGGGCTAAGGCTGTATTAGGAGTAACATAATCAGAAAATTCCATTAGTTCAATTTTCAAACCTTGCTTTGCCGCTAATTTTTTTACGTTTTCCATTATTTCAGCGTGTGGTCCGGGGGTAACGCCTATTTTAATGGTTGCAGAGGTGTCAATCTTTTTTTCAGCATTTTTTGTTTCACCGCAACCTGCTGCTACCAATGTAGTAACACATAAAACGGTTGTAATTAGAGCTTTAACAAATTTGTTCACAAAAATCTCCCCTTTAAATTTTTTTATTAACATTTAATCTTTTAGCCTGCCACCTAAAAAGAAAAAAGGTAGGAAACCAAGTGGCTTCCTACCGCAAACTACAGGTAATTGGTGGGCAATTGCTACACACAACCTAAAGAAAAAGCCAACGCTAGAATACTAGAATATAAGAAGAATTTGTATCTGTTATTGCACATATCCATACTAAGTATTTGAGCGTGGTAATTATTCATGATGTGTACCCCTGTTAGCTTCTAGATTATGAACATATTTTACGCTTTTAGAATTATCTTGTCAATGAAAGCCAGCTAACTTTCTAGTTGACAATAACTATATTTATACTTATAATATTCACCATAACAATAAATAATATTTACCACAAAAACATTGACGGGAATAAGATGTGATTGGCAAGCCTTTAGAGAGTCGGCGCTTGGTGCAAGCTGATGGTTGCTTTCGCATGTATACTCATCCCCGAGTTGCTTATTTGATATGTAGAATAAGACGAGTGGCGTCGTTACACGCTAGGGCCTTGTTGGAGGTCGAGAGGGTTGCTTGCATTATAGACAACCGAATTAGGGTGGTACCGCGTGGAATATTCCCCGCCCCTATACTTTGTATGGGGCGGTTTTTTTCGCCCTAAATTAAAGGAGGAATTATAGATGAAAGAACCCATTAAGAAATATGTACCTTTTGATGGCTTGAATTTTTCTGAACGCACGTGGCCAAGTAAAAAAATCACTAAGGCTCCTGTTTGGTGCAGCGTAGATTTACGCGATGGGAATCAGGCTTTGGTTACCCCTATGCAGGTGGAAGAAAAACTTTTGCTATTTAAAACACTATTAAACATTGGTTTCAAGGAAATTGAAGTTGGTTTCCCTTCGGCTTCTGAAACAGAGTATGAAATAATTCGTACTTTGATAGATGGAAATTATATACCTGATGATGTTACTGTACAAGTTTTAGTACAGGCTCGTCCGGAATTGATTAAGCGTACTTTTGCTGCAGTTAAGGGAGCAAAAAACGTTATAATTCATTTTTATAATTCTACGTCTGTATTGCAAAGAAAAGTTGTTTTCAAGGAAGAAAAACCTGGAATTATAAAAATAGCTGTAGATGGAGCTAAATTAATTAGGCAATTAACTGAAGAAGAAATTGCTAAAAGCGGTATGAATATTCGTTATGAATATTCACCGGAAAGTTTTACCGGTACAGAAGCGGATTTTGCAGTGGAAATATGCGAAGAAGTCATGGAAGTCCTTGGGGCAACGAAAGAAAATCCCGTGATATTAAATCTGCCTTCCACAGTTGAAATGTCAACACCTAACACTTATGCAGATCAAATAGAATATTTTTGTTCCAAATTAAAAAACCGCCAAGCAGCTATTATAAGTTTGCATCCACATAATGATCGTGGAACAGGTGTTGCCGCTACAGAACTGGCATTAATGGCTGGTGGTGATAGGGTGGAAGGAACTTTGTTTGGCAATGGTGAGCGCACAGGAAATGTAGATATTGTTACCTTGGCGCTGAATATGTATACGCAAAATATAAATCCACACCTAGATTTTTCTCATATTGGGACGATAAAGGCAATTTGCGAAAAAGTAACTAAGATGCGAGTTCCAGAACGGCATCCTTATGCCGGTGAACTAGTTTTTACGGCCTTTTCAGGCTCCCACCAGGACGCTATACGTAAGGGCTTTGAGTACATGGCTAATACCAATAGCCCATACTGGGAAGTACCTTATCTGCCTATAAATCCAGCAGATGTTAGTCGTGAATATGAACCTGTAATTCGTATTAATAGTCAATCAGGCAAAGGTGGAGCTGCTTTCGTTTTGCAACAGGCTGTTGGTTATCATTTACCCAAAGAAATGCATCCAGCCTTTGGTAAAATAGTAAAGGCCTATGCAGATGAATTTGGGGATGAATTAAGCTCAACACAAATAGTGGATTTGTTCAATAGAGAGTATGTAGATTTTAAAGGCATATATAGTTTGGGCAAACACAAGGTTTATGAAGAATCAACTGATAGTAGTGAAGAAACACATACTCATTTTCAGGGGACAGTAATTGTTAAAGGCATTACTACTGAAATCACTGGTATAGGTAACGGACCAATAGACGCGTTTTTCAATGCATTACAAGCAGTAGGCGTTGAGGGTTATGAATTTATTAACTATCATGAGCATGCTATATCTCGTGGCAGTGATTCCAAGGCAATCTCTTATATTGAACTTAAGGCTCCAGGTAATGGACATATTTTTGGTGTGGGTATTGCGAACAATATTAACTTAGCTTCTATATTGGGAGTATTGAATGCTATTAATAGAGCTATTGCGCAAAATTTAGGTGATAGTGGGAAAACAAAAGGCCAAATAAAGAGAGAACGTAAAGAAAAAGCTGGTAAATAGATATAAAAAAACCTGCTCATATGAGCAGGTTTTTATTATTTTAGAGCATTAACTTTTTTAGCTAGTCTAGATTTTTTGCGAGCAGCGGCATTCTTGTGTACAATACCTTTACGGGCAGCTTTATCAAGTAAACCAGATGCACTAACAAAAGATGCTTGCGCTTCCTCTTTGTTACCTTCAGCAGCTACAGCTATTACTTTACGCGCAGCAGTACGAAGAGTAGCTTTAACAGGGCCGTTAGCAGCACGACGTTCTGCATCGGTTTTAACACTACGAATCGATGATTTAATGTTTGGCAACGAAATTCACCTCCTAAAAATTACTTTACCCATGAATTTTATCACGAGTAGGTGATTTTGGCAAGGGATATTTCTTATATTACCTGCTGCACTTGCTTGCTAGGTGCTATAAATGCTATAATAATTGGTACTTGTAAGATAGAAATTAAGTAATAAAGTAAGGGGTATACATATATGTCGCAAGAAGCAATTAGAAATTTTTCCATTATTGCCCATATTGATCATGGTAAGTCTACTTTGGCCGATCGTTTGATTGAAACTACGGGGACCTTGTCTAAGCGTGAGATGGAAGAACAAATTTTAGATTCCCTTGATTTAGAAAGAGAACGGGGCATTACTATTAAGGCTCAAGCGGTAAGGCTGGAGTATAAGGCAAAAGATGGCAGTAAATATATGCTAAATCTAATAGATACCCCCGGCCATGTAGACTTCACTTATGAGGTATCTAGGGCTCTACAGGCTTGCGAGGGAGCTCTTTTAGTTATCGATGCTACACAAGGTATTGAGGCTCAAACTTTGGCAAATGTGTATTTAGCTATGGAACATGATTTGGCAATCATACCTGTTATTAATAAGGTGGATTTGCCTAGTGCTGATCCTGAGAGAGTTAAACATGAAATAGAAGAAATTCTCGGAATAGATGCATCAGAAGCTATTTTGTGCAGCGCCAAAACAGGACTTGGCATTGATGATGTGCTAGAAGCAATAGTACAAAGAATACCGGCTCCTACAGGCGATAATGCCAAGCCTTTACAAGCCTTAGTGTTTGACTCGAAGTTTGACGCTTATAAGGGGGTAGTACTCTATGTTCGTGTCATAAATGGCAACCTTCGTAAGGGTATGCGCATTAAAATGATGGCTACAGAAAAAGTGTTTGAAGTTACAGAAGTAGGGTGTTTTATACCTAAACCAGTTGCTATAGATGTTTTAGAGGAAGGACAAGTAGGATTTATTGCTGCCGGTATTAAAAACGTGCGTGATGCACGTGTAGGAGATACGGTAACAAATAATGACAATCCTGCAGCGATTCCTTTGCCAGGCTACCGAAAAGCAACACCCATGGTTTATTGTGGCCTTTACCCTTTAGATAATTCTGATTATGGTGATTTGCGTGACGCATTGGAAAAACTACAATTAAATGATGCTTCTTTGGTTTTTGAACCGGAAACGTCAGTGGCTTTAGGATTCGGTTTCCGTTGTGGTTTCTTGGGATTATTACATATGGATGTTATGAAAGAACGTTTGGAAAGAGAATATAATCTATCACTTTTGACTACGGCACCCAACGTTATATATGAAGTGTTTCTTACTAATGGCACAGTGGAAATGATAGATAACCCTTCGCTTTTCCCTGATCCTACGGTTATTGATCATGTAGAGGAACCTTTTGTAAATGCTACTATTATCGTCCCTAAAGATTATGTGGGAGCGGTAATGGAACTTTCGCAAGAAAAACGTGGCGAGTATGATAACATGACATATTTGGACGAGACTAGAGTCATGATTCACTATGCGTTACCACTAAGTGAGATTATTTATGATTATTTTGATAAACTAAAATCCTGTTCGCGCGGCTATGCTTCACTAGATTATGAATTGCACGGCTACAGGCCTTCAAATTTGGTCAAGGTGGATATTCTTTTAAATGGTGAACCGGTGGATGCACTATCGGCTATAGTACATAAAGAAAGAGCAACCTATCGCGGACGACAGTTAGTGGAAAAATTGCGCAGCCTTATTCCTAGGCAAATGTTTGAAATACCGGTACAGGCTGCCATTGGCAATAAAGTTATTGCCAGAGAAACAGTCAGTGCTATGCGCAAGGATGTCTTGGCTAAGTGTTACGGCGGAGATATTTCTCGTAAACATAAATTGCTGGAGAAGCAAAAAGAAGGTAAAAAGCGTATGAAGCAAGTGGGAACAGTTGAGTTACCACAGGAAGCGTTTATGGCTATATTAAAAATGGATGACAGTAAATAGAGATAATTTAAGCATCTAAAAATGAGGTTGTACCGTGAATAAGTGGGAACAAATTCAAGGGATATATGTGCATATCCCTTTTTGCTTGCAAAAATGCCTATATTGTGATTTTGCCTCTTTTGCCCAAAAAAGCGACAAGACTATGGCAAAATATACGGATAAAATTTGTGGCGAAATTAACCAACATATTTCGGATATGTATATTAATCCACAAGCAACGATTTATTTTGGTGGAGGTACTCCCAGCGTATTGCCCATAAAATACATAGAAAAAATAGTAGCGGCTTTAAAAAACAAAGGTTTGTGGCAAAAACCAACAGAGGTTACTATTGAAGCTAACCCCGGAACGATTTCTGCAGAAAGCTTGCAAGCATATCGTCATATGGGGTTTAATCGCATTAGTTTTGGCATACAATCTATGCAAGACTCTGAACTTAAAGCCATGGGGCGTATACATACGGCACGAGAAGCTCTAGCTGCTATAGAAATGGCAAGGTCAGCTGAGTTTACTCATATCAGCGTAGACTTAATTTATGGATATCCTGGTCAAACAATTAAATCAGTTACGAATTCGTTAGAAACCATAGTAAAACAGGGAATAAAACATTTGTCGGTCTATGGACTGGTAGTTGAAGAAGATACCCCTCTGCAAAAAAAAGTTGAGACAGGGGAATTATTGCTGCCGGGCGAAGATGATAGCGGCGATATGTATGATTTTATTGAAAAATATTTAATACAGCAACAATACAGACGTTATGAAATATCTAACTATGCTCTGGAAGGTGAAGAATCCAAACATTATTTATTGTATTGGCAATATTTGCCTTATTTGGGATTCGGTGTATCAGCTTGCTCTTTTAATGGTAAAGAGAGAAAAACCAATCCTTATACTATAGAAGGCTATTTAAATGAAGCGGAGCCATTAATAGAAAAATTATCACCTGCTGATACTTTGGCGGAGTATATTTTCATGGGGTTACGCACAAGTCAAGGTATAAATTTGGAAATAGCTTGTAAACGGTTTAATGTTGATATAAAAAAACGCTATGAGCAAGAAATTAAAGAGTGCCAAAGTAAAGGCCTTTTGCAGGTTGATGCTGGCGAAACTTCTTTTAGTCTCACTGAATTTGGTATGAAATTTGGTAACCAGGTATTTGAAAAATTTTTGTAAAAACCCCTAGAAAGTATTGACAACCATTCAAAGAAGGAGTATCTTTATATCAGGGTGTTAGCACTCTTCACCATAGAGTGCTAACAATAACCGGTAAGGAGGTTGCAATAATGTTGACAGATAGAAAAAAGAAAATTCTACAAATTGTCATAGAAGACTATATTGCTACAGCTGAACCGGTTGGTTCGCGCACTATTGCGCGCAAATATGATTTGGGAATTAGTCCAGCAACAATTCGCAATGAAATGAGTGACTTGGAGCTCTTAGGATTTTTAGAGCAACCTCATACTTCAGCTGGGCGTGTGCCTTCGGCGCAGGCTTATAGATTCTATGTGGATTCGATGATTTCTCCCGGGGCCTTGACTGATAATGACCGTGCTCTTATAGATGGTTGGTATCGTGAAAGGGTTCGCAGTATTGATGATATTTTCCAATCTACAGCCAAAATTTTATCGAGAATGAGTAAGAATGTTTCTATGGTTTTGACTAATAGAGATAGTAGCAGTTGTTTTTCGTATATGCGCTTTTTGCCACTTGATCGTAATCGAGCGATTCTTTGTTTGATTACTGATGATGGTAATATTGATAATTGTTTAGTTGAAGTTCCACTAGGTATGAAACAGGAAGAGTTGGATTATTTAGCCCAGCGTATTAGCAACAAACTTCATGGAATGAAACTTAGCGATATTAAGGAAAATATGTTAGAAGAGCTATATGTAGATTTGTCAGGTGACAAAATGTTGTTTACCTCTTTGCTTAAGGCTGTACAACAAATGAGTGCCGGACAACAAGAACAGAAAATGTTTCTAGGAGGAACAAAACAATTATTTAATCAACCGGAATTTAGAGATGCAGAACGTATAAAAGACCTTTTAGGTGTTTTAGAAGAAGAAAAAGTATTAAAAGATATGTTGAACGCAGGAACAGATTCCGGATTGCGCATTACTATAGGCAGTGAAAATAAGTTTACGAGTATTCAAGATTGTAGTATGGTTCAAGCTACTTACCGTTTAAATGGGCAGGTAGTCGGCACCATGGCGGTTTTGGGACCTACTAGAATGGAGTATTGTAAGGTTATATCTGTTATGGATTACCTTCACAATTATCTGCAGGTAGTTTTCGATAAAGCAAAGACCTAAAGAAACGAGGAGGAACAACAGTGCAGAACAAAGAACATGATGACGTCAAGAAAGAGATTTCTACAGAGGAATTGGTAGCAGAAGAAGCAGTAACCCCTGATGATACTGCTAAGTCTCAAGAAGAAACAAGTGCTGAGGCCCCGCCGCAAGTGGACGAAAGAGATGTAAAAATTGAAGACTTACAAAACAAGTTATTGCGGTTACAAGCAGATTTTGACAATTCACGACGTCGCAATAATGAAGAACAAACACAATTAGCTGGGTTTGTTACAGTTAGTGTAGTAAACAAATTCTTAAAGGTTTTAGATAATTTTGAACGTGCAGAGGCTAGCATAGAAAAGTCGCCTGACAGTGAAACCATTAGAATTGGTTTGGAAAAAATTCATAAGCAGTTCGAACAAGCTTTAAAGGAATTAAATGTTGTAGAAATACCGTCTCAAGGTGAAAAGTTTAATCCTGAATTCCATGAGGCTATTATGCGAACAGAAAATTCGGAGCTACCTGAAGACACTATTGATATGGTTTTAGAAAAAGGGTACAAGATTAATGAACGTATAGTGCGTCATAGTAAAGTTAGAGTCGTAACCAAAGCTTAGCAGATCATCTCGCAGTTGCGAGATTTTCAAATAAATTAAAATTAAACATAATGATTGGGAGGAATTTAAAATGTCTAAAATAATTGGTATTGATTTAGGTACAACAAATTCTGTTGTTGCAGTAATGGAAGGTGGGGAACCTACTGTTATTTCCACACAGGAGGGTGGTCGTTTGACTCCGTCTGTAGTAGGTTTTAGTAAGAGTGGAGAACGTTTAGTTGGTCAATTGGCTAAACGTCAAGCAATTTCTAATCCGGATAGAACAATAAGTTCTATTAAACGTCATATGGGAACTGATTTTAAAGTAGCTATTGATGACAAAAAATATTCCCCGGAAGAAATTTCTGCTATGATTTTGCAAAAAATGAAAGGTGATGCTGAAAAATATTTAGGAGAGACGGTAACACAAGCTGTTATTACCGTTCCTGCATATTTTAGTGATAGTCAACGCCAAGCAACAAAAGATGCTGGCAAGATTGCAGGCTTAGATGTTTTGCGTATTATTAATGAGCCTACAGCCGCAGCCCTTGCTTATGGTATTGATAAAACAGATGATCATATCGTCCTTGTTTATGATTTAGGCGGAGGCACTTTTGATGTGTCTATTTTGGAAATGGGTGACGGCGTGTTTGAAGTAAAAGCTACCAATGGTGATACTCATTTGGGTGGCGATGACTTTGATGAACGTATTATGAAATGGATGACTGATGAATTCAAAAAAAATACCGGCATAGATTTAACTCCTGATAAGATGGCTATGCAACGTATTCGTGAAGCTGCTGAAAAAGCCAAAATAGAATTGTCTAACATGTTGACTACTAATATCAACTTACCGTTTATTACGGCAGGGGCTGATGGTCCTCAACATTTAGATATGGATTTAACTCGTGCAAAATTTGAAGAAATGACTGCTGATTTGGTAGAAAGAACTGTTGTACCTACGAGAAAAGCATTAGCTGATGCAAAACTAGAACCTAAGGATATTGCAAAAGTGTTACTTGTTGGTGGTTCTTCTAGAATTCCGGCTGTCCAAGAGGCTATTAAAAAGGTATTGGGTAAAGATCCAGCTCATGGTGTAAACCCTGATGAATGTGTAGCAGTTGGCGCAGCTATTCAAGCAGGCGTTTTAGCCGGCGATGTTAAAGATGTTTTGCTTCTTGATGTAACTCCATTGTCCTTAGGCATTGAAACGTTGGGCGGTGTATTTACAAAAATCATTGAGCGTAACACTACTATTCCTACTTCACGTAAACAAGTATTCTCTACAGCTGCTGACAATCAACCTGCCGTTGATATTCATGTATTGCAAGGTGAACGCGAGATGGCTGCAGATAATAAAACACTTGGACGCTTTGAATTGGGTGGCATCCCAGCTGCCCCTCGTGGAGTACCTCAAGTAGAGGTTGCTTTTGATATTGATGCTAACGGTATTGTTAATGTTAGTGCCAAAGACCTAGGAACTGGTAAAGAGCAAAAAATCACTATTACTTCTTCCGGTAGCTTGAATAAAGATGAAGTTGAAAAGATGGTTAAAGAAGCGGAAGCCAATGCCGAAGCAGATAAGAAACGCAAAGAAGGCGTTGAAGTTCGCAACCAAGCTGATTCCCTATGCTACCAAGCTGAAAAGACTTGTAAAGATATGGAAGGCAAGGGCCATGAAGATTTAGTTAAGAAAGTACAAGATGCTTTGGCAACTTTGAAGGAAACTTTGAAGGGCGAAGATAATGATAAAATTAAAGCTGATACTGAAGCTTTAACAAAACCTTTATACGAATTGTCAGCTGAATTATACAAACAAACCGAGGCTGCAAAAAGTGCTAAGGGAGCTGAGGCAACTGAGGCCGAAAGCAAGAAAGATGCTGAAGATGTAGTAGATGCAGAAGTTGTAAATGAAAAAGATAAAAAATAATTAAGATCAAGATATGTACTAATTTGCTTTACTAAACCTTGTGCTTTTATAGCAGGCTATACTTAACTAGTATGGTTTTGCTATGAAAGCCACGGTTTTTCCTGCATTTTAGTAAAGATATTGATTTGGAAAAAATTGTTTCAAATGGGATGGTGCTATTTTGGATAAGAGAGACTATT
The DNA here is from genome assembly GCA_029004715.1 of Acidaminococcaceae bacterium. Lineage (GTDB taxonomy): Bacteria > Bacillota > Negativicutes > Acidaminococcales > Acidaminococcaceae > JAAYAE01. Next base: position 14,294 of record JAQVYX010000007.1, read on the forward strand.
ATGACGTGCTAGGAGTGGGTAAAACTGCTACGGCCGATGAAATAAAAAAAGCATATCGTAAGCTTGCACGTCAGTATCATCCTGATGTGAACAAGGACAACCCGGCTGCTGCTGAAAAGTTTAAAGAATGTTCTGAAGCCTATAGTGTTTTATCTGATGAACAAAAGCGTGCTTCTTATGATCAATATGGTCATGCTGCCTTTCAAAATGGTGGTGGCGGTGCTCAAGGAAATCCTTTTGGTGGTGGGTTTGGCGGCTTTGGCGGGCAAGGTATGGATGATATTTTTGACATGTTCTTCAACGGACAAGGGCGTAGTGGGAGAAGCAGGGCTGACAATGGACCCCGTCCTGGAGCTGACTTGCGTATGGATTTAGAAATAAAATTTGAGGAAGCAGCTTTTGGTTGCGAAAAAGAAGTTAGCTTAAATCGCGAGGAAGAGTGCGAAACTTGCCATGGTAATGGTGCTGAACCTGGGAGCAAGGTAGAAACATGTAGTGAGTGTCACGGGACAGGTGAAGTCCGTGTTACTCAAAACACTATGTTTGGACAAATGGTTAACGTACGTCCTTGCCCACGTTGTCATGGCAAAGGGAAAATAATTAAAACACCATGTCACACTTGTCGTGGTACAGGTCGCGTAAAACGTAATAAAACTTTGACCGTTAAAATACCTGCTGGTGTAGACAGTGGTTCACGACTAAGAGTTTCCGGTGAAGGCGAAGCAGGAATTCGTGGTGGCGGCAAAGGAGATTTGTACGTTTACTTATATGTAAAACCGCATAAATTCTTTGAGCGTGATGGCACTACTATTCATTGTGAGATACCAATAAATATTGTTCAAGCTAGCTTAGGGGCTGAAATAAAAGTCCCAACTTTGGAAGGCCAAGTTATTATGAAAGTTCCTGCCGGTACGCAACCTGGGAAAATTTTGCGCTTAAAAGGCAAAGGTGTTGCTAGCCTTAGAAATGGGGCTAAGGGAGATCAATTGGTACGTATTAAAGTTGTAATTCCTACAAAACTTAGCGAAAAACAAAAAGATGCCTTGGAGAAATTCTCTGCTGTAGGCGGAGATGATATTAATCCGGAAGAAAAAGGTTTCTTGAAGAAGATTTCCGGCTTGTTTAAATAACAGACAGGAGAAATGCTGATGAAACAATGGGTTGAAGTGAAAGTGCAAGTAACACATGAGGCCGTAGAAGCAGTTGCCGATATATTTAATTCTTTAAGAGCAGGTGGGGTTGTCATTGATGACCCACTGCTCTTAAATCACTTACGGGATTCTAATATTTGGGAGTTTTGTGATATACCGCGACAAGAGAATACTGAGTCAGTTGCAGTTACTACCTATTTACCTGACGATGAGGAACTTACCAAGCACATTACTGAGGTAGAAGAAAAAATAGCTGAAGTAGAAAACCGTATTGGCCACTGTCGTTTTGGTGTGACAAAATTCCGTAAACTTAAAGAGGAAGATTGGGCTAATGAATGGAAGCAATTTTTTCATACTACTAAAGTCGGAGACAGGTTAGTTATTAAACCAACATGGGAAGAATATAGCCCTAGCGCTAAAGAAAAGGTCATTGTTATTGATCCTGGGATGGCTTTTGGTACTGGTACTCATCATACAACCAATATGTGTATGAAAAAGTTAGAACAAATAGTTACACCAGGAGCAACCGTATTTGATATTGGCTGTGGTAGTGGGATATTGTCTATAGCGGCTGCACTTTTAGGCGCAGGTACATGTAAAGCGGTGGACATAGATTTGACAGCGGTAAAAGTTGCCAAGGAAAATGTGGCTCTAAATGGTTTAAGTGATAAAATTTCCGTGCAGCATGGAGATTTATTGTGTGGTACTGAAGGCAAAGCCGATGTAATAATTGCCAATATTATTGCTGATGTGATTATTATGCTCTTATCAGATATTCCTAAAAAATTAAAAGACGATGGGGTCTTTTTGGCTAGTGGAATTATCGATACTAGGGTAGATGAGGTTGTGCAAGCGGCGGCAAAAAATGGCATGAAAATAGTAAAAATAGATATGCAAGGCGGTTGGGCAGCTATTACTATGTGTAGGGAGGAATAACTTTGCACAGATTTTTTTTACCAATACCTTTCGCAGAGCAAATGCCAATAACGGGTAAAGATGCTTATCATATTATTAATGTACTGCGCATGCAAGTTGGACAGCAGTTACAAATCGTTAGCAACGACCAAGTAAGTGCTCTGATGGAAATCATAGCACTTAATGAAGCCGTTGTTTCTGTGCGTTTGGTGGAAAGGTTGCTAACAACTCACGAACCATCTGTTCGTATAATTTTAGCTCAAGGGTTACCTAAGGGCGATAAAATGGACTTTGTGGTGCAAAAAGCAGTGGAAATGGGCGTTAGTGAAATAATTCCTTTAAGTATGGATAATTGTGTAGTAAAGTTAGATGCAGTAAGAGCTAAGAAAAAAACTGAACGTTGGCAAAAAATTGTAGAAGAAGCGGCCAAACAAAGCAAGCGAGATATAGTGCCACAGGTTTCTTTACCTATGACACTTAAGCAACTTTTAACTAATAAACAAGATGTTTTGTTGAAGATAGTGGCTTATGAAGTCGAAGACCGCAGAGGACTAAGAGAGCTTTTGCAAGCACAGGAAAACATAACGGAAATACTTTTGCTTATTGGACCGGAAGGTGGAATATCTAAAGAGGAATTTACTTTGGCAGAAGATAAAGGCATGCAGTCTGTTAGCTTGGGCAAAAGAATTTTGCGCACAGAAACAGCAGGACTCGCTACAGTAGCGGCTATTTTATACGAAACAGGAGATTTCGGAGGTTAAGTAATGAAAACTATAGCTTTTTATACCTTGGGTTGTAAGGTCAATCAATCAGATACTGCCTCCATGGAAAAACTATTTCGTCAGGCCGGCTATAAAATAGTGGACTTTAATTCCAAAGCCGATATTTATTTGATAAATACTTGTGTGGTTACTAATATGGGACAAAGCAAATCCAGAAAGACTATCCATAAAGCTGTGCGCCTAAATCCAACTGCTTTTGTGGTTGTCACAGGTTGCTATCCTCAAACATTCCCTGAGGAAGTTAAGAACATTATGGGTGTGGATCTCATTGTTGGCAATCAAGACAGAGAAAAAATAGTAACTCTTACAGAGCTGGCTTATGGTACAAATAGAGTAGATACGGTAGATGCAGTGAGAAAATTGGAAATTGGAAGTAAATTTGAAGAAATGGATGCCGATGAAGGCACGAATAAAACCAGAGCCTTTTTAAAAATCCAAGAAGGGTGCAATCAGTTTTGTACCTATTGTATTATCCCTTATGCTAGAGGTCCCTTGCGTTCCCGCAGCATAAATAGTATTACCGAAGAAGTTACAAAGTTAGTTGCGGTGGGTTTTAAAGAAGTGGTTCTCATTGGCATACACTTAGGCGCTTATGGTCACGAAAGCAGGGAAGAAACAACTTTGGTAAGTGCAGTGAAGGCTGCATTGGCAGTGCCGGACCTAGTGCGTTTGCGCTTAGGTTCTTTGGAATCAGTGGAAGTAAGCAGGGACTTTTTAGAATTAATGACAAAGGATACTAGAATTTGTCAGCATTTACATTTACCCTTGCAAGCAGGTACTGATAAAATTTTGGCAGCTATGCATCGGCCTTATAACACTGAAAAATTCACGGATATACTTAAACAAGTAAGAAATAAATTTCCTGATATAGCTATAACTACGGATATAATTGTAGGGTTTCCAGGTGAGACAGAAGAAGATTTTACGCAATCTTTAGCATATATAAAACGTTGTAATTTTAGCAAAATTCATATTTTCCCCTACTCCGAACGCAAAGGTACTCCTGCTGCCAGTTATCCTAATCAGGTCGCTCCAGTTATAAAACAGGAGCGAGTGGCAAGGTTGGAATTGTTGGCAGAAGAAAGTCATAAAGGTTTTTGTGAAAAATTCATAGGCAAGACTATATCAGTAATTATGGAAAATCAAGATAAAAATGGTTTCTGGGAAGGTTTGTCAACGGAATATATTAGAACCTTTGCACAAGGTGATAATGCTTTAGGTGGTACGGTGCAAAATATTATAGTAGAAAAATTGTATGAAGATGGTTTATTTGGCAGACTAGTTTAAGAAAAAAGGTTTTTTTGTTTTTTGCAGGGAAACACGAATTTTTGGCGAATTTAATCTTCAGGCAAAGGTGGTGACAAGAATGTCAGATTGTATATTTTGCAAGATAGTGGCAGGCGAGATACCAAGTGAAAAGATTTATGAGGATGACAAGATTATAGTTATTAAAGACGTTAATCCTGGTGCACCGGTTCATGTACTTATTATTCCGAAGGAACATACAGATAATATTTTGCATGCACCTTCAGAGTTATTGCTTTATATTCAAGATAAACTGGAAGAAATTGTAAAAAAACTAGGCGTTTATGAAGACGGATTCCGTATAGTTATTAATACTGGGGTAGATGGCGGACAGTCCGTTAATCACCTACATTTCCATGTTTTAGGTGGTAAAACACTTGGATGGCCGCCTTGCTAATCTATTGACAGGCTGGGAGGCTATACGTTATAATATCCAGGTGTAATATACTACTACACTTCCTTAAAGCGGTTGTGGAGGGAGGGATAACAGATGACAGAAGTTAAAGTTGGCAAAAGCGAGACAATAGACAGCGCATTGCGTCGTTTTAAACGCGCAACCCAAAAAGCCGGGGTCCTTTCCGAGGTCAGGAAACGCGAACATTATGAAAAACCTAGTGTTAAACGTAAGCTAAAATCTGAAGCTGCAAGAAAGCGCAAAACCAGATAATTTGGGGGCGTAACAATGTCGATAAAAGATCTTTTAAATGCAGATATGAAACAAGCAATGAAGGATAGAGAAGCTGGCAAGTTGGCTCTTGGAGTTATCCGCATGGCTCGTTCTAATATCAGGAAAATTGAGATCGATGATAAAAAAGACCTTAGTGATGACGAGGTTCTTGTTGTACTGATGAAAGAAGTTAAAATGCGTCAGGATTCTATTGAAGAATTCAAAAAAGCCGGACGTATGGAGCTTGTGGAACAAAATGAAAAAGAAATTGCAGTTTTGCAAAAGTATTTACCTCAACAATTAAGCGATGAAGAATTAAAGCTTTTGGTACAAGAAGCTGCAAATGAGTGTGGAGCTACCAGTTTGAAAGATATGGGCAAGATAATGCCGGTAGTTATGGGTAAAACCAAAGGGCGCGCTGATGGTAAACGTATTAATTTGTTAGTACGTGAAATATTAAAATAATAAAAAAAGAAGATACCTTTTATGGTATCTTCTTTTTTAGGTTCTTTGTCAAATGTTGGGGTAAACCGATGCAAGTTAATCTTACAGGTAGTCTAATAATTACTATCTGTATTTTGGGCTCTATACTAAATGTTGAAGTGATTTATAACACCAGTATTTAGTATAGAGCCATTTTTATGCTTTTTGGCAGAAATAACCACTAATGTTGTGTTATTTGGTAGCATGAAAAGTGAGCTTTTAAATTTGTTATTTTAAAATCTTATTGTTATAATATGAAAGATATCCAACAAGATCAAAGCTGTTTGGACTAAGGATTATTTTTATAATGACAAAAGATAAAATTTAATTGTTAGTCTTGCTGCATAAATAGGTCTGTCAAGAAAAGAGCTGGTAGCAATGAATATTCAACTATTTAAGTCATTTTTGATTGTTGCAGAATGTAAAAATTTTACACAGGCTGCACAAAACCTTAATTTCACACAACCGGCTATTAGTAATCATATTACAACTTTAGAAAAAAAATATGGTGTACAACTTTTTCAAAGAGATGGTAAAAATGTTTATCTTACGGCAGCGGGCAGAAGTTTTTGCAATTATGCCCAAAATATTGTTGCTGAATATGAGGAAAGTATGGAAAAGATGGCTGGGTTTAAGAAAAAAAGGAAAAAGTTGAAAATAGGCGTTTCTACACAGTTTATCAATTATTTTCTTATAGATGTTTTGCGCAAAATGCATGATAAGTATGCTGATTTGAGCATTGAAGTCGACCGTTGTATGACGGTTGAAACCACCCTTAAAGCAACTTTTCAAGATAAAATATACGATTTGGCTTTTGTTCATCTTGATACACAACCACTTTATACAAAAAGGCAACTTTTATGGAGTCAAAAAATAATTTGGGTTGTAAGTCCGAAAATGTATGAAGAACATAATTATAAAGATAATATTTACGAATATCCTTATATTGCCTATCCCAGTGGCGGAGATTATTGTGATTCTTTAAAAAACAAAATAGATTTTGGACTCCTTGATACTCAATTTTCTTGCAGTGATTCAGAAACAGTACGGTTGGCAGTTATGAAAAATTTGGGCATAGGACTGTTGCCTGCTATAAAAATAAAGGAGGATTTGGAGGAAAAAAAGCTAATTGCATTTCCCCTTAAATATGGTATTGAAATGCCTGTTTACCTCCTTTATGCACAGGAAATGGAAATAACATCGGAAATAAAGTGTTTTCTAGAGTTATTGGAGAAACATGCTAAAAATATATAATTAAAAATGCTCATAAAAATATACAGTGCCTTATGACTAAAGATAATAACATTGAATTATCTATGTCATAAGGATTTTTTATTTATTGATAAAATTATTTGATTTCCCAAAAAATATCAATAAATGTATGATAAAAGTGTTTAAACGATTGATAAATGAGGGGGGAGTAATTAGTATGAGGAAAACGATTTTAAAAAGGGAGCCAACATTTATAGAATCAATAGTCCCTATTATTGCTATGTTAGTAATTTTATTTTATGGAAAGGGTATTAAAGGATGGGCGACAGAACCATTGCTAATAATTGTAGCAATTATTGCGGCCATAGTTGCTATGCGTGTGGGGGTTACATGGGATGAAATGCTTGACGAGATTTCAATTAAAATAGCTAAAGGTATGCCGGCCATTTTAATTCTAATTACCGTCGGGATGTTAATTGGTACTTGGAAAGCCTCAGGCACAATTCCTATGATGATATATTATGGTATACAAATGGTAAATCCTCAATATTTATTAGTTACGGCTTTTTTGATAACGGCTTTAGTTTCTATTGTTACAGGAACATCTTGGGGTTCTGTTGGTACAATGGGGGTAGCTTTAATGGGGATTGCTTCTGGACTCAATGTTTCTTTGCCGGCTACGGCTGGAGCTGTTATTGCAGGATCTTATTTTGGAGATAAAATGTCACCGCTGTCAGATACTACAAATTTAGCCCCAATTTCAGCAGGAAGTGATTTATATGGGCATATACGCCATATGTTTTGGACTACAGTACCGGCAACTATTGTTTCACTTATAGTTTACGCTGTGGCAGGAGCTAGCGCAAGTGGTGGTGTGGCACCAGATTCTGAGACAGTGCAGGTTATGCTTTCAACACTAAATGTAATGTATAGTTGGAGTTGGTTATTATTATTACCTGTAGTTATTGTGTTAGTAGGTTCTGTTATTAAAATGCCTACTATTCCAGTGATGCTTTGTTCTTCAACGGTTGCAGGTATAATGGCAATATTTATCCAAAATATTACATTGGATAATGTTTTGAAATGCATGGTTAAGGGGTTTAATGTGTCTATGATTACGGCGCCTGGATTTAATCCAAAAACTGTAGCATGGGCGGTAACACGTTTAATTAATGGTGGCGGCATGGCCAGTATCATGTCTACTACATTACTTGTATTTTGTGCATTTTGTTTTGCCGGTATTATGAGCAGAGCCGGTTGTTTAAAAGTAGTATTGCAAAAATTGTTGTCTATTGTAACAAATACAGGAGGGCTTATTGCTAGTACTGTAGTAGCTTGTTTGACAATGGCCATTACTACCGGCAGTTCTTATTTGTCTATACTTATTCCTGGTGAAATGTTTAAGGATGCATACAAGGCTAGGAATTTAGCTGCTGTTAATTTATCAAGAACACTGGAAGATTCGGCCACAGTTGTCGTACCTTTAGTTCCGTGGTCAGCGGCTGGAGCTTATATGACTGCCACACTTGGTGTGCCTACGCTTTCTTATTTGCCGTGGGCAGTACTTTGTTATACTGGGTTTATTTTTGCCTTATTTTACGGTTTTACGGGAATTGGAATAAAAAAAATAACACAGAAAGAAAACATTGAAGAACAAAAAGCTGAATAATTTAAAGACTGGGAGGGAAATTAATTGATACTTTTTAAAAATGCTGATGTATATGCACCAAAACATTTGGGCCTTAAAGATGTATTAGTGGAGGGTAGTAAGATTGTTGCTATAGAAGACGTGATAAAAGGGTATGATAATCTTGTTAATGTCCAAATAATAGATGTTCAAGGTAAGAAAATGGTACCTGGTTATATTGATTTGCATGAACATATTACAGGAGGAGGGGGGGAGCAAGGTCCGGTTTCTCGTACGCCTGAAGCTAGCATAGGGACATTGTTAGAGTGCGGAGTTACTACTGTGATTGGATTGCTCGGTACAGATGGAATTTCTAGGAGTTTAGAAAATCTTTTGGCTAAAGCCAGAGCATTAAACGAAGAAGGGATTACTTGTTATGTTCTTACAGGATCATATGGATATCCTTCGATTACTATTACTGGCAGTGTTGAAAGAGATATAACTTTAATTGATTTAATAATAGGCGTTAAGCTTGCGGTATCAGATCATCGTAGTTCTAATCCACAGGGAGAAGAAATAATAAAGGTTGCGACTGCGGCACGTAGAGCTGGGTTATTAGCACCATGTTGTGGTTTAGTAACTATGCATATGGGGAGTGGCAAAGGACGACTTGAACCAATTTTTTATGCTTTAGAGCATTCAGATATCTTGGCAAAAAATTTGTTGCCTACACATATGAATACCAGAGGTAAGGAGCTTCTTGATGATGGTATTAGATTCACAAAAATGGGCGGACATATAGATTTTACTGCTAGTGGTACAAAGGAAGGAAATATGGAAGAGGCAGCAAAAGTGAAGTATTGTCTTGAGCAAGGAGCACCTCTGGGCAGCATAACAGTATCTAGTGATGGCTACGGCAGTCAACCACGCTTTAATGTTCAAGGTGAGTGCATCGGATTAACATATTCTACACCATGTGGTTTACACCAATTGGTTGAGGATTTGGTTGAGAAAAAAGTACTTAAACTTGAAGAAGCTTTGACATTGGTTACTTCTAATGCGGCACAAGTATTGGATATGAATAATGTAAAGGGCAATATTGACATAGGTGCCGATGCTGATTTATTGATTTACAATGCTGATTTAAAAATTGAAAGTGTTTTTGCAAAAGGCAAAACTGCAATTTGGGAAAATGAGCATATTATAAAGGGACGTTTTGAAGTTTAGGGGTAAGAAAATAAATTATTAATATGAACTGCTCTCTCTAGAACGAATAGATTTAATAGAAATTTATTAAAACTAGTGAGGGCATTTTTATATGCAAAATTTACTTGTGGCCAAAATATAAAAAATTTTATTATATAATACTGTTCTTATAAAGGAGAATTTCTTTACATTTTTATGTTATAATAAATAGCAAGAAGAAATTGTTACATTATTTTACAAGAAGGCAGGGGGGAGCGTAATGAAGAAATATGTTTTAATTATTGCAGCTTTATGTTTATTAGCTTGGACATCAATAGCTATGGCTGCCAATGCTGTTCCGCTTGACTTGTATCCTTCTACCTTCGATTTAATAACTGGGTGGATGGAAATAAGACTATTTTTATTGGGAGTATTTCTTCTAGCAATAGAGGTTTTTATTCCTGGTTTTGGCATTTTTGGCATCGGGGGTCTTTGTTGTATATTAGGCAGTTTTTATTTTGCCTTGGGCGGTAATAGACCTGCTTTGTATTGGTTGACAGGTGGTTTGGTAGTTGTTTTAGCAGCTTTTGCCGTGCTCATTAAGTATTTGCCGAACAATCCAGCTTGGAATTTGCTGGTTTTAAAAAATCGGCAGGAAAACAACAAGGGTTATAGCAGTAATCCTGATTTAAGTAGATATATTGGCAAAACAGGGACTGCTGTAAGTATGTTAAGACCAAGTGGCACAGCCATCATTGATGGCGAGCGGGTTGACGTAGTGGCAGATGGTGAGTTTTTAGCAAACGGAGAAAGTATAGTTGTTTTTAAAGTTGTAGGCAATAAAATTTTGGTGAAAAAGGAGAAGTGATTATGAATATTTTTGGAATTGATATTTTAGGTAGTGGCTTTGTTATTATCTTAGCAATATTGGCAATTTCGTTGTTTTTAAATTTTGTCCCCATAGGTTTATGGATTTCGGCTATGGCTGCAGGGGTAGATGTTAACATCTTTAATTTGGTAGGTATGAGGTTGCGTCGTGTACCGGCTTCCAAAATAGTTTTACCTTTAGTAAAGGCTAATAAGGCTGGTTTGGTTGTTAATGCGAACCAACTAGAAGCTCATTATTTAGCAGGTGGCGACGTTGATAAGGTAATTGATGCTTTAATTGCAGCTCATCGCGCAGAAATTCCACTAACCTTTGAACGTGCTTGTGCTATTGATTTAGCAGGACGTAATGTTTTGGAAGCAGTGCAAATGAGTGTTAATCCAGAAGTTATTGAAACTCCAATTGTTTCTGCCGTAGCTAAAAATGGTATAGAATTAAAAGTAAAAGCTCGTGTAACAGTACGTGCTAATATTGACCGTTTAGTTGGCGGTGCCGGTGAACAAACAATTATTGCCCGTGTGGGTGAAGGTATTGTCACTAGTGTTGGTTCTGCTAAAAATCATAGTGAAGTATTAGAAAATCCTGATCATATTTCTAAAACTGTTCTAGAAAAAGGCTTAGATGCTGGTACAGCTTTTGAAATCTTATCTATTGATATTGCTGACGTAGATGTAGGTAGAAATATTGGCGCAGAATTAATGACTGACCAAGCTGAAGCTGATAAACGTATTGCTCAGGCACGCGCTGAAGAAAGACGAGCTATGGCTGTAGCTAAAGAACAAGAGATGAAAGCCTATACTCAGGAAATGCAAGCTAAAGTTGTGGAAGCACAAGCCGCAGTGCCAATTGCTCTTGCTGCAGCTTTGGAAGCAGGAAGATTGGGAGTTATGGATTACTATCGTATGAATAATATCGTTGCTGATACGCAAATGCGCAACACGATTGCTGAAGCAGGTCCTGATGATGAAAAAACAGGTCAACCAAAATAATAGAAACGGGGAGTAAAAATGAAAATATTACCTATTTTTATACTATGGGCTTTTTTATTCTTTTTACTTCCCAAATTAATGGGAAGTAAAAAGAAATCAACGCAAGAAGATTTACCAAATGCTCAGCAAAATGTACCGGAAAATACACAAGGAAATACTCAAGCACCTAATGCCAACATGGATTTTTGGCGTACTTGGGGCCTAGAAGCAGAGCCAACGATAGTAGAGCCCATGAAGTCTGAAAAGATGAAATCTGAACCAATGCCGACTACTGTGCTAAAACAGGAACACGAAACAGTTTCGATGCAAGAGGTAAATACTAGTGATTGGGTGGAAAAGCCTAATGCTTGGCGGGGAAAGATTTCAGGCAAAGACATTAAACGGGGACTCATTATGAAGGAAATATTGGGGGCACCTAGAGCTTTTAACCCTTATGGTAAAGATGTTTGAGGCAGGAGAGATTCCGTATGCTAGAAAAAATAAACCTAAAACGAAAAATGTCTAAGAAGGACTATGAAAAGGAATTTGATGATTTAGCTGCCAAAGTTGGTGCTTTGCAAAGAGCACTTCGAGATGCCCAAATTCCTGTAATTATTGTTTTTGAAGGCTTTAGAGGAACTTTGCGGGGGGAATTAATTAACAAGCTTTTATCTGTTATGGACCCCCGGGGTTTCAGAGTATACTCAGCATCAAAAACTACAGAAGGACAAAAAACTCAACCATTCTTTACTGCTTTTTGGCAGCAATTACCTGCTAAAGGTGCTATTAGTTTGTATCATAGAGCATGGTACTTTTTGAAGAATGAACATGATGTGGGTGACCCTGATGAAGCGTCTTCTTGGTATGAAATAGAGCACGAGCAGATTAATACTTTTGAAAGGGAATTAACTGAAGAAGGCTACACGATTGTTAAACTATTTGCTCATATTTCCGAAAAAAAGCAAGAAAAAAATTCTAAAAAAATAGATAAAATATATGGTAATGGCTGGGGCAATTTAGCACCTGGTGGTGTGGAAGGTATTGACTACAAGGCTTATTATAAAGTTTACGAAAAAATGTTAGAAGCTACAGATACTGTTGAGGCACCTTGGCATATTGTTCCTTTAGAGGATATGCGTGTAGGTGTTATAGCAGCTTTTAATATAGTTATTGATACTTTTGAACGGGCTTTGCAAAAGAAAAAGCAAAAAAAAGCAGGAACTATTTATTTTAAAAAAGATTCTGCTGTTCCTAATATTTTGTCTACCTTTGATTTAACGAAGGCTATCAGCAAACAAGATTACCTAGTTAAGCTAAAAGAATATCAGAAAAAGCTGGAAAGTTTGCAGTATGAATTATATAAGAAAAAAATCAGTACTATTATTGGCTTTGAAGGATGGGATGCCGGTGGCAAAGGCGGAGTTATAAAACGTTTCACATCGGCTTTGGATCCTTTAGGATATGCAGTTAATCCTGTTGGTTCTCCTAATGATTGGGAGAAAAGTTTCCATTATTTATGGCGATTTTGGCAGCACATTCCCAAAGTCGGTGAAGTAGCAATTTTTGATAGGACATGGTATGGGCGTGTGTTGGTGGAACGTGTTGAACATTTTGCTACGGTAGATGAGTGGCGCCGAGCTTATCAAGAAATTAATGATATGGAAGCACAGTGGGATAAACAGGGTATTATTGTCAATAAATTTTGGCTGCAAATAGACAAAGAAGAGCAATATAAGCGTTTTGAAGCTAGAGAAAAAGATCCTAATAAAACATGGAAAATAACACCTGATGATTGGCGTAACCGCGATAAGTGGGATGCATATGTAGATGCTGTTAATGAAATGTTATATCGAACGGACACTAAAGCAGCTCCTTGGACTGTAATAGAGGCAAATAGTAAATATTACGCACGTCTGAAGGTTTTAGAAACCATGATTGCTCGCTATGAGAAAGTTTTGAAATAGGACACAAAAAAAGACGACATAGTTGTCGTCTTTTTTTGTTGTATGTACTATAATATATAAATAGGCAGTTTGTTAGGAGGCTTTTATGTCAGATTTTGTTTTAAAACTAGAAAATGGTATCTGGTATGGGGTATTTCCTCGACTGGAAGTCTTGAATATAGTACATGGTTTTACTTGTAGGTTGCACGGACAAAGTGATTTAGTTGCAAGCGAATTAAATATGGCGCTGCATGTAGGAGACAACGTCCAAAAAGTAATAGCTAATCGTAAAAAAGTAGCTATGGCATTAGGCTTTGATTTAAATAAAGTGACCACTTGTGCACAGGTTCATGGTAATAATATCGCTCTTGTAACTAAGAAAAATGTAGGGAGCGGTGCGACGGATTACGCTCAAACTATTGGCTCTGTCGATGGACTAGTTACAAATTTAAAGCAAGTACCACTGATGCTTTTTTTTGCTGACTGCGTTCCTTTAATTTTAGCAGACCAGCAGGGAGATACAATTGCTGTAATACATGCCGGTTGGCGTGGTTCTCTTGGGAATATAGCAGCCAAAGCGGTGGAAGTTATGATAAATAACTACGGCGTACAAGTAGAACATATTGTAGCTGCTATTGGTCCGTCTATCGGCCCTTGTTGTTATGAAGTAGATAAAAGTGTATGGGATGCGGCAACTAGGTATCATGACTGTTTTGTGCCTACTACGCCAGGACATTGGCTCTTCAATTTGTGGCAAATAAATCGCAAACAGTTGGAAGCAAAGGGCATTTTAGCAGGTAATATTATGTGTGCTAATGTTTGTACTTTTACTAATAAAGAATTGTATTTTTCTTATCGAGCCGAAAACGGCAAAACAGGGCGTTTGGCAGCGATTGCTTACAAAAAATAAAAAGGTATATTTTGCTAAAAGGGCGAATGTATGTGTTGAGGAGGCTTTACTATGTTAGAGGATAATATTAATATTGTACGTGCTAAAATTAATAAAGCACTTGCACAGCGAAAAACAAAAAAACTTACAGGTGATAAGGTAACTATTGTAGCCGTTACTAAAAATCATCCTGTTCAGGTAGTTACCGAAGCCTTGGAAGCTGGCTTACAAAATATAGGTGAAAATCGTGTCCAAGAAGCTAAGGGCAAGCGTGAGTTGCTTCCAAACGGCGGGATTTGGCATTTAATTGGACACTTACAAACAAATAAAACAAAACAGGCTGTAGAGTTATTTGATATTATAGAATCAGTTGACAGTGAAAAAGTACTTACTGCAATTAATAAAGAAGCTGGTAAAATAGGCAAGGTTCAAGATATTTTATTACAGGTAAATGTTGCTCGCGAAGAACAAAAGAGCGGTTTTTTGCAAGAAGAGTTTGTTGCTTTATTGCCCAAACTGCATGTTTTTGATAAAGTGCGTGTTAGAGGTTTAATGGTGATTGCGCAAGCAACAGATAATCCAGAAGAAACAAAGCCTGTTTTTGCAGATGGGTATGAGAATTTTTTGCTTTTGCAAAACCAGGTTGGTGCTGGTTATTGTGACATTCTCTCTATGGGTATGACTCACGACTATTGGGTTGCTGTGGAAGAAGGAGCAAATTCTATTCGTTTGGGAACAGCGTTATTTGGACTTAGGGACTATTCTATTAAATAAAGGATTGGTGAAATTCATGAAGATTATTGATAAAATTTGCGAAACTTTAGGCTTATATGGAGATGAGGAAGAAGCAGAGATAAAGCAAGAGCAGATTAAAGAAGAACCAGTGCGTCCTATGTTTGGAACAAAAAGTTGGGAAGATAGACAAGCCAGCAGGGTACGTAAAGAACGCAAGTCGTTTTTTGCTGCTAAGCCTGTTACTGATGATGATAAATTAATTTCTATGCCGCTGGCAAAAACTCAAGTTAAGGTTGTAGTTATAGAACCAATAAATTTTGATGATGCGCAAAAGGTAGCGGATTATTTGCGTAAAAACCAGCCGGTTGTAGTTAACTTTGAAGATACAGATAGCGATGTTATGAAACGTATTGTAGATTTTGTGAGCGGGACTATCTACGCGCTTAACGGCAGTATGAAAAAAATTGGCCGTAACATTATGGTTTGTGCTCCTCAAAATGTAGATATTGATGCAGGGAACACAGCTTATGGAGACAGGAGTGATTCACCATGGAAAAACTAAAAAATATTGGAAATGTTACTTTTATTGGCTGTGGTTCCATGGGAGAAGCAATTTTAAAAGGTATTTTGGGTGCAAAGATGACCAAAGCCGAAGAAATTAGCGTAAGTTTACCGACGAAATCTAGACGGGATTATCTAGCTAAAGAATATGGTGTGAAAACTTTTTCTGAAAATACCGAAGCAGTAATTAATGCTGATGTGGTTATTTTGGCTATTAAACCACAAATGTTTACCAATGCTATTACTGCGGAAGTTGTCGCCGCTATTCCTGAAAATGCTATAGTGGTATCTATTATGGGCTCCGTGGATTTAGTTAAATTACATGGAATAATACCCAAACAGGTTATTATTCGTGTTATGCCCAATACGCCATTGGCAGTAGGGGCAGGAATGACGGCAATTGCGCCTGATGATATTGCTACGCGTAGCAATATTGAGACGGTTAAGGCTATTTTTTGCTCGTGTGGAGAGGTTGTGGAAGCACAAGAGTCTTCTATGGAAGCAATTACAGCTATTAGTGGTTGTGGACCAGGGTATGTATTTATGCTTATTGATGCTTTAGCGGATGCAGGTGTTAATGCAGGCTTAACAAGAGCTTTGTCCATTAAGTTGGCGGCTCAAACTTTTGCTGGGGCCGGTAAGATGGCTGTTGAAACTGGTCTTCATCCTGCTCAATTACGTGATCAGGTAACATCACCGGGTGGCACGACCATTGCCGGTATTCACGCTTTGGAATTACATGGCGTACGTGGAGCTATGTATGATGCAGTTAATGCTGTTTTAGTACGCAGCGAGAAACTAAAGGGTAAGTAATATGGCAGATAGAGAAAAAATATTAAGATATTTCAAAGCTAGTGGTGATGAGAATTTAGCAGCTAAACTTTTAGATTTATGTGAAGGTGCTAACAAAAGCAGGAAGTATAAACTTAGTGATTTTTTGGACCCTCATAGCCTTAATGTAGCAGAAATAATTGCGGCTAATTTTGAACGTATTAAGGTAGAAACAAGCGGAGGTTTCAAAAATTCGGAACGAGCCAAGGCAGCTTTTGTTTCTGAAGATTTTTATGGTAATCCGGATTATGCCATTGATGCCTATAAAGTGGAATGGGATAAACGTTATTACACTTTAGGACATCAGGATATTCTAGGTGCCTTTATGGGCTTAGGCTGTAAGAGAGAGATTTTGGGGGATATAATTTTTATTCCTGAAGGCGCACAGTTTGTAGCGGATAGAAGTTTTAATGCGTATATTGTTTCCAACCTCACACAGATTGGAGCAGCACCGGTACAGCTGGTAAATATTCCTCTTACTGATTTGCAGGAAAAGGAAGAACAGGTGAAAATAATAAGTGCTACCGTGGCAGCTCTTAGACTAGATGCTGTGGCAGCAGCAGGTTATGGTGCTTCGCGTTCACGTATGGCGGATGAAATAAAAGGGCAGAATGTTAAAGTTAACTGGAAAGAGGCAAAGAACGCAGCCCAAACAGTTGGTGAAGGTGACATTATTTCTTACCGTGGACGTGGCCGTGTGGAGCTTTTAGAAGTTCGCGGTACTACTAAAAAGGGAAGAACAAGCATTACACTAAAACGCTACATTTAATTTTTCAGGGGAGGTTCTATGATTATTTTGGTGCGGCACGGGGAAGCTACTCATCATACTGAGCATTTAACCGGAGGATGGACGGACTCGGTACTAACTGCTTACGGCAAACAGCAAATAAAAATAGTTGCGAAAATGTTAGCCAAAGATTTTGCCAAACATCCTAAGCCTATTGTTTTTACCAGTGATTTGCAAAGAGCATCTGCTTCGGCTCGCATAATTTGCAAAGCATTGGGTGACGTACCTATGATTATAAAAAATTCTTTGCGCGAAAAAAACAATGGTAAAGCTGCCGGACTAACTGAAGAAGAAGCTCGTAAATATTATCGCAAACCTATATCGGAAAAAGAATTAGATCATGCCAACTATGAGGGGGGTGAGACTCGTAGAGAGTTTTACAATCGAACAGTAAAGGGATTTGAGGATCTAGTTAACACCGATGAAAACATTATTATTGTGGCACACAAGGGCACACTACAAAACATAGTTTTTTCTTGGTTGGGCATGGATATTGATGAGGTAAATGAGAAAAATTTTTCTTTGGACGTAAGACCTGCTTCCATTAGTGTTTTAGGCATAAATAAGTGGCAAGAACATGCTATATTTTTGCTTAATGATACATCTTATTTGCAAAAAGATAGTACACTTGGACTTTTCAACTATAAATTTTCTTGGCGTTGACACTTATAAGCATATTATTGTATAATTACAATGTTTTTAATAATGAATAAAGCGATGATAGAGACAGTACTTTGTCAGAGGCCTGAAGAGCGAAGCGGAGACGGTGTGAGTCCGCGAGGAATTTAGCAAAGAAAAATCACTCTAGAGCTGCTTGCCTGAAATAATAGTAGGACAAGCCGTGTAATGAACGTTAAAGCATTTTTGAGTGGCATCATTAGGTGTCATTAGGGTGGTACCACGGGTTATTTAGTCTCGTCCCTTTTGGGATAGGGGCTTTATTTTTTTTGGAGGTGTAGTATTGTGGATTATGGTAAAACATTAAATTTGCCGAAAACCGAATTCCCTATGCGAGCAGGGTTGCCGGAAAGAGAACCAGGAGTTTTAGATTTCTGGGAAGAAAACAAAATTTATGAGAAAAAACAAGCTTTGCATGCAGGGAACGAAAAATTTGTTTTGCATGATGGACCGCCTTATGCTAATGGCAGGATTCATATGGGTACGGCTTTAAATAAAATTTTAAAAGATATTGTTATAAAATATAAATATGCCCAAGGATTTGACACTCCTTATGTTCCCGGTTGGGATACTCATGGTATGCCAATTGAACATGCTGCTATAAAAAATTTAGGCTTGGATCGTCATGCTTTAGACATTCTTGTTTTGCGCAATGAATGTCGTAACTATGCGTTAGGTTGGGTAGATCAACAACGCAAAGATTTCAAACGCTTAGGCGTTTTAGGTGATTGGGAAAATCCTTATATTACTTTGAAGCCGGCTTATGAAGAAAGACAGATTAGAGTTTTTGGAAAAATGGCGACAAAAGGATATATTTATAAAGGCAAAAAAGCTGTTTATTGGTGCCCTCATTGCGAGACTGCTTTGGCAGAAGCTGAAATTGAATATGGTGAGGAAAAATCTCCGGCTATTTTTGTTAAATTTCCTTTGAAAGATGACAAAGGCTTGTTGCCTGAAGCAGCGAAAGGGAAAAATGTTTTTGTAGTTATTTGGACAACGACTCCCTGGACTTTACCTGCTAATGTGGCCATTGCTTTAAATCCTGATTTTGAATATTCTTGGGTAGAATCAGAAGGCGAAGTTTACCTGATGGCTAGTGATTTGTTAGAAGCTGTCGGTAAAGTTTGTAAACGCGAATTTACTAACGTGTTGGGAACGGTTATGGGCAAAGAGCTAGAATTTGCCGTAGCGCGTCATCCATTTATGGAACGTGATTCTTTAGTTGTATTAGCGGATTATGTTACATTAGATGCAGGTAGTGGTTGTGTACATACGGCTCCAGGACATGGGCAAGAGGATTTCGAAACCGGGTTGCGTTACAAATTACCAATTATTTCACCTGTAGATGCTTCCGGTAAATTAACAGAAGAGGCCGGTCCTTTATTTGCCGGTATGAATGTCTTTGATGCTAATATCCCAGTGTTAAAACATTTAGCATCAATTAATGCACTTTTGGGTAAGGAAAATATTCGTCACCAATATGCTCATTGTTGGCGCTGCAAGGAACCAATTATTTATCGTGCTACTGAGCAATGGTTTGCATCTGTAGATGGTTTTAGAGAAGCTGCTTTGAATGCTATAGCTAATGAAGTTAAATGGATTCCTGCTTGGGGTGAGTCTCGTATTCACAATATGGTTGCTGATCGTCGTGATTGGTGCATTTCCCGCCAACGTGTTTGGGGCGTACCTATTCCAATTTTTTATTGTGAAGACTGTAATGAACCTTTGATCAATGATGAGACTATTGATGCTGTAGCAACCTTGTTTGGTAAGGAAGGTTCTGACGCTTGGTGGTCACATACGGCAGAAGAAATTTTACCGGAAGGAACAAAATGCCCTAAATGCGGACATACACATTTTCGGAAAGAAACGGACATCATGGATGTTTGGTTTGACAGTGGTTCTTCCCACGAAGCTGTATTAAAAGAACGTCCGGAGTTGAAATGGCCCGCAGATATGTATCTAGAAGGCAGTGACCAACATCGCGGTTGGTTCCAATCTTCTTTGCTCACGTCTATTGCTTGTACAGGAAAAGCTCCTTACAAATCTGTTTTGACTCATGGTTATGTAGTAGATGGAGAAGGCAAGAAAATGTCTAAGTCAGTGGGCAATACTGTAGCTCCTGACGATGTTATTAAACAATATGGTGCTGACGTTGTGCGTTTGTGGGCGGCATCATCTGATTATAAAGCAGACGTAAGAATTTCTAAGGAAATTTTGAAACAGCTTTCTGAAGTTTATCGCAAGATACGTAATACCATTCGCTATATTTTGGGTAATACCAGCGACTTTGATTATGCTACAGAAAAAGTTGCTTTTGCAGATATGGAAGAACTTGATCGTTGGGCTTTAATGCATACGCAACTTTTGAAAAAAGAAGTTAAGGCGGCTTATGAGGCTTATGATTTCTATATTTTGTATCATGCTATTCACAATTTCTGCACTGTAGAAATGAGTGCTTTTTATCTAGATATTATTAAAGACAGACTGTATGCTTCTAAGGCTGATGCCAAGGAAAGACGTAGTGCTCAGACTGCTATGTATGAAATAATGAATGATTTGATTGTTATGCTAATGCCTGTACTTAGTTTTACAATGGAAGAAGTTTATCAGTTTATGACGAAGCCAGCTAATGCTCCTGAGAGTGTACAAATGCTCCCTTGGCCTAGTATGCATGAAGAATATATTGATGAAGCGTTGGAAACTAAATGGGATGAATTCATTGAAATCCGTGGCGAAATAACTAAGATTTTAGAAAATGCTCGTCGTGCTAAAACAATTGGACATTCTTTGGATGCCAAAGTGGAATTGCATGCAACTGATGAAGCTTTGCGTATCCTAAAAACTGTGGAAAAAGATTTAGCTAACCTACTTATTGTTTCTCAAGCTAGCGTTGTTGCCGGGTTAGAAGGCGGGACCGAGGCTACAGGACGTGAAGACCTAATGGTAACGGTAAAGGCCGCAGAAGGTAAAAAATGTGAAAGATGCTGGATTTATAGTGATAGCGTAGGAGAAGATGCAGAACATCCAACCCTTTGCCATCGTTGTGTAGAAGTTCTTAAATAAAGTAAAACCGCTGTGCACTTATGAATGAAGTGAAGTGCACAGTGGTTTTTTGTCGACATTTTAAAGGAACTTTGTTAGAATATACATAGAATGAATAAGGAGGGTATTCCATGTTATCAATAGGTACAATAGTTTCTCTTGGTTTTGCTTATTATGTATATCAAGATGCAAAAAAACGTGGATTAGATGATGGTGCTTTATGGGCCGTCGCAACATTCCTTGCTTGGATTGTAGTGTTACCGATTTACTATTTTAAAATTATGAGAAAAAAATAAGAAACAGCCCATTTTTTATGGGCTGTTTCTTATTCGTAGCGGTTCAGAATATCTTTGATTTCTTCTTTTTTGGATTTTTTTATCTTTTTCTCGTAATTGCGAAAGTTGTTGTCACGATGGTCAGTAGAGTAATCGGCATAATCAAAATCATCATGATTATAATCATAGCTTTGACCATATGGACCGTGACCGTCATCAAGATAATATATTTGTTGATTCATAGTAAAGCCTCCTTGGGATAGTTTCCTTGCGCAACTTGCTTAACATATATTTCTACTATGGATATTTTAGCACAAAAGGGTTAAAATTAAAACAAAGTAATATTTAGGAGGTATGCAATGAAAATCTTAACTTATGAATATCAAAACAAAGAACAAGTAGGTATTCTCACAGAAGATGGTAAATATGTTGTACAGGCTTTCATGTACGCAGACATGCAACAGCTTATAAAACACGCTACCTTAGGTGAATTGGCAGTAATTGTCGCAGCTGGAGAAAATAAAGTGGATTTAGCTGATGTAAAACTTTTGGCACCTATACCGGAACCAGCCCAAGATTTAATTTGTCTAGGAATTAATTATCAGGAACATGATACAGAAATAGCACATTCTTTTGGTAAGGAACAACTGAAAAAACGCAATGTTCCCATTTATTTTTCCAAAAGAGTAAATCGTGCCGTTGATCCAGGTGGTTTTATTGATGGTCATTTTAACATAGTAGATTCGTTGGATTATGAATCGGAACTGGCGGTAATAATTAGTAAAGATGCTAAAAATATTAGCGAGGAAGATGTTCAAGACTATATATTTGGTTATACTATAGTCAATGATGTTAGCGCACGCAATGTGCAGACCGCATACAAACAATGGTATTTTGGCAAGAGCATGGATGATTTTGCGCCTATGGGGCCTTGGATTGTTACCGCCGATGAAATTTCTTTCCCTCCCAAATTAGATATTAGCTGTAGGGTGAACGGTGAACTTAGGCAGAACAGCAATACAAAATTGTTGGTTCATGGGGTAGCGCATATTATTAGTGAGTTATCACAGGGAATGACATTGCAAGCGGGTACGATTATTGTTACAGGAACTCCTGGCGGTGTAGGTATGGGTATGAAACCTCCTAGTTTTTTAAAACCAGGAGACGTAGTTACTTGTACCATTGAAAAAATTGGTTATTTGACCAATACAGTTAAATAAAAACAGTATACGACTATGGATGTATAAAAAAATACGACCTTTGGGTCGTATTTTTTGTGTTTTGAATTGGTGGAACTAACTGGACTCGAACCAGTGACCCCCACGATGTCAACGTGGTACTCTAACCGTCTGAGCTATAGTTCCGAATAAAAGTATTATATCTGGGTGAAAGAATTTTGTCAAATTGTCAGGGCTGCAAGGTGAACTTAAAGCATATATTGTGGGAAATATAGGAATAAAGGTTATTTTCCTGTTAATTTCATGTTTATAATTCCCTTTTATGGCTATAAACTATATAATATATGTAATGATATATTAATGGAGGGTTTCAAATGAAAAGAATTTTTATTGCTATGGTTTTGCTGATTTGTTGTTTATTCTTATTTGCTTGTAGTAATCAAGAGAAAAAAGCTGGTGCAGAGAAAGCTGTTATGACAAAAAAGGCAACGGCTGTTTTCACTACTAACATGGGAACTTTTGAAGTAGAGCTGGCCACTAAGGATGCTCCGCTTACTTGCGATAATTTTATTAAGTTGGCTAAAAAAGGTTTTTATAATGGAGTCTTGTTCCATCGTGTAATTGATGGTTTTATGATTCAAGGTGGAGATCCAACCGGAAGTGGCGCTGGTGGTCCCGGCTATGCTATTAGAGACGAGTTTTCTTCTAAGCTAAAACATGATGCCGCCGGTGTGCTATCAATGGCTAATGCAGGACCTAATACAGGCGGCAGCCAGTTTTTTATTACACTAGCACCTACCCCTTGGCTTGATGGGAAACATGCAGTATTTGGCAAGGTAATCAAGGGCATGGACGTAGTAAAAAAAATTGGTAAGGTACCAACAGATAGTAGGGACAAACCTTTTGATGATGTGGTAATTAAAACTATAACAATAAAAGAAAGCTAAGTAAGGGAGAAACGGGGGGATATTTTTGCCGCGTGAACAAGTAGAAACACGTTTTGAAGTACGAGATCAACAAGAAATGTTGGGTATTTTAGGCAAGAACGATGAATTTTTACGTATTATGCAGGCAGGTGTTTCTTGTGTTTTAGTAGCCCGAGGGAATGTTATTAGTGCCACCGGTACGGAAGAAACTGTAAATATGGCAACGCAGGTAATTGAAGAATTATTATTTCTCTATCGTCAAGGATTGCCATTAACTACACATGATGTGCGGTATAGCATGCGTATGGTGGCAGAAGGAAGGCAGGCAAGCCTGCATAGAATGTTTGCAGAAACGGTTGTTGTGACCAATCGTGGACGCCAAGTTAAGGCCAAAACCTTGGGACAGTGGAATTATTTAGAAACAATTAAACATAATGTTATTACTATTGGCATAGGACCGGCTGGCACAGGTAAAACTTATTTAGCAGTGGCCATGGCGGTAAAAGCTTTGAAAACAAAAGAAGTAGAACGAATTATTTTAACGCGTCCCGCTGTAGAAGCCGGAGAAAAGCTAGGTTTTTTGCCCGGTGATCTACAAGATAAAGTAGACCCTTATTTACGTCCCTTATATGATGCGCTTTATGATATAATGGGAATGGAAACTTTTCAGAAGCATTTGGCGAAAGGAGCAATTGAGGTAGCGCCACTTGCCTATATGCGAGGACGTACTTTGAATGATTCCTTTATAATTTTGGATGAGGCCCAGAATACTTCACCTGAACAGATGAAAATGGTTCTCACTCGTTTTGGCTTTGGTTCTAAAATGGTAATTACCGGTGATGCCACCCAAGTAGATTTACCTTTTGGCAAAAAGTCCGGCTTAGGCCATGCCGCGTTAGTACTCAAAGAGACAGAGGGTATAGGTATTATGCGGTTTTCTGAAACTGATGTTGTTCGTCATGAAATAGTGGGGGCAATTATTAGAGCATATGAAAAATATGAAACGGCAAATAAGAAAAATACTTTTCTCCAGGAGGAAGAAAAATGATCGTTTGCTTGGACAATGATCAAGAAAAAATAAAAGTTTCTGCAGAGTTAGAGAATCTTTTAAACAAAGCCATGAATATTGTGGCAAAGATGGAAAAGCTGTCTGCTAATACTGAGGTAGATATTACGATTGTCACAGATGAAGAAATTCACGTTCTTAATCGTGACTATCGCGGGGTCGATAGACCTACAGATGTATTGTCCTTTGCTTTGGACGAGGAAACTGACGAGCCTGAAATTTTAGGCGATGAAGCGGAACATTTACTTGGGAACGTTATTATTTCTGCAGAAAAGGCTAATGCGCAGGCAGAAGAATTTGGACATGGACTTAACCGAGAGATTTTATATTTGGCTGTGCATGGCATTTTGCATTTGCTAGGTTACGATCATATGAGAGAGGAAGATAAGGTTATTATGCGCAGACGAGAAGAAGAAATCTTGCGTGAAATAGATCTTTCAGAAGAATTTTTTGGAGGCTAATATGGATAAAGAATTATTCGCAGCGGCTATGGCTGCCCGCCAAAATGCTTATGCACCATATTCTAAGTTCGCAGTTGGCGCGGCAGTGCGTACTATGGATGGAACTATCTTCACAGGGTGTAATATTGAAAATGCATCTTACGGTTTAAGTATTTGTGCTGAGCGTAATGCTATTTTTGCAGCAGTTTCTAAAGGCTATAATGATTTAACTACGCTTTGCGTAGTAGCAGATACGGAAAAACCAGTATCACCTTGTGGGGCCTGCCGACAGGTGATGGTCGAGTTTAACATACAAGAAGTTTGGCTGACAAACTGTGCAGGGGAAAATAAGAAGATGACCATGACCGAGCTTTTACCGGCTAGTTTTAGCCCGGAATGTTTAACGAAATAATTTAAGGGAGCGATTAATATAAAAAATAATGACGTACATCACTCTGGTTTTGTAGCTGTTGTAGGGCGACCTAATGTAGGTAAATCAACTTTAATTAACAGCTTAATTGGAGAAAAAATTGCTATTATGTCCGATAGGCCACAAACGACCAGAAACAAGATTATGTGCATAATGAATACTGATAATGCCCAAATAATGTTCTTGGATACACCGGGGATTCACAAACCGCAACATAAATTAGGCGAATATATGGTTAAGGCTGCTGAAAGTGCACTAAAGGAAGTGGATGCGGTACTTTTCGTAGTAGATGCCAATGAGAAAAAAGGAGCTGGCGATGCTTTTATTATGGCAAAGCTTAGCATTATTAATACGCCGGTTATTTTAGTAGTGAATAAAATTGACAAACTTTCTAATAAGGAGCAGTTATTTGCTATAATTGAAAGCTACAGCAATGTTTGTAATTTTAAGGCAGTGGTACCTATATCTGCGTTGCAAGACAAAGAATTCAATCCTTTGATTGAAGAAATTTTAAAATATTTGCCGGAGGGACCTGAATATTTCCCGGAAGATATGATAACAGATCAACCTGAGCGCGTTATTGTGGGAGAATTAATTCGCGAGAAGATTTTGAAACTTACTCGTGATGAAGTACCACATTCTATTGCTGTGGAAATTGAAGAAATGAAAACTCGCGACAATGACAGCCTATACATTAGGGCTACTATATTTGTGGAACGCGAATCACAAAAAGGCATTGTTATAGGCGCAAAAGGGGCTTTGCTTAAACTAATAGGTCAACAGGCCCGTAAAGACATAGAAGTACTTTTAGGAAATAAAACTTATTTAGACTTATGGGTTAAGGTGAAACCTGATTGGCGTAATAAGGATCAACTACTGCGCCAATTTGGCTATGAGGATAAAGGCTAAGATTTGACCAAAATCATAGAAAATGGTATTATTCAATATAATTATAGTTTTCTCAAAAAAATGTTAGGAGAGATGTCTTATCGACGGTGGACCTGCGTTATCTGACGCAATTAAAATTGGAATTCTTATTTTTATTGTGTTGTGCAACGGTTTTTTTGTAATGACAGAGTATTCTTTTGTTCGTATCAGGAAAGGTCGTTTGGAGGAGCTTGTAGAACAAGGGGATACAGGGGCTGCTTTAGTTTTAAAAATGGTTGGCTCTTTAGATTCTTATCTTAATGTTGCTCAATTGGGCAATACCGTGACATCACTTATTTTGGGGTGGTTGGGCGGTAGTTTCTTGGTGGATATTATTAACAAGTATTTACCACAGTTTGGCCTAGACACATGGACCATTAATTTGATGACAATAATTTGTTCCTTTGCTATTTTGTTGTCCTTACAAGTTGTTTTGGGTGAATTTATGCCACGGATTCTGGCTTTAGGAAAAGCAGAAAAAGTGTCACTGTTTGTAGCAAGGCCCTTATATCTTTTTTATATTTTCACCTATCCTCTTTCTGTGGTTTTTAGCAGAATTTCTAAGGCTACATTACAACTTTTGGGTATTAATCCTGTACCGGATTCTAATATTACTCATTCTGAAGATGAGCTACGCATGATTGTTAGTGCTAGTGAGCGTGGAGGGGTTTTAGACCATGTGGAAAGCCGTTTGATTGATAATGTTTTTGACTTTGCTGATCGAGTCGCTAGAGAGGTCATGGTGCCAAGACAGGATATGGTTTGCCTGTTTGCCGACGATGATTTATCAGAAAATTTGGCTGTTACTAGAAGGACCGGACATACCCGTTATCCTTTATGTATAGAAGATA
>JAQVYX010000008.1 GCA_029004715.1 Acidaminococcaceae bacterium
TTTTTCAGTTACTTCTTTTTGTTGTACGGGAAGAGTTTGGAAATATACAAAAATGTTCTTGCAAACAAAAAAGACACGCAAGAGCTGCGTGCCTTCTTAACAACATTCGTTCAATCAATAATTGTATCTGAAACTAAAGTAGAGATACACATGAATTTCAACAGTGTTGTCGGTTTTGTGGTGCCGAAGGCCGGACTCGAACCGGCACGCTTGTAGGCGCTTGATTTTGAGTCAAGTGCGTCTGCCAATTCCGCCACTTCGGCATAATGGGAATTGTTCGTGCGAACAATAGATATAATACCATTCACAGCTTACCTTGTCAAGATGTTTTGCATATTTTTACTCATTTAATGCTATCAATTTTTTGCATAAGATATTTAGCCAATAAAATGCCTAAAACAGCAGTCACAAACTGTGGCCAACCCATAGCAATCAAGAATACTTTCGCTAGTGCAGTATTTATTGCCAAACTCCTAAATAGTAAGAGCGCACTTAGATACATTACCGAGGCTTTTGCTATTGGTGCAATTATGAAAATATGCTTACGCCAAAATTTATTACAGAAAACAACCAAAACAAAGTTACCAATAAAGACAATAGGTATTAAAAGCACTAAGGGCAAATGTCCCTGCAAAAAAGCTATGACAGGCAACGCAGCACACATTACCACAGCCGTAGATAAGCCCGTATAGCGTACCGCTAAAACAAGCGTAGCATTTACTATGGTGCCTATAACTAAAGACGTCACAAGCGTTGGCAGGGGCAATACTAGGCGTAATTGTTGAGCTACTACAGCCAAAGCCAAAAGTAAAGCACCTCGCACTAGCATTCTTTGTTTGTTTTCCATAAGCAGCCTATTTCTTAGGACATTCTTTTAGAATATAGTTTCTAAAAGCTCCTTGTAATTTTTTTGTCACTGCTCCCACTTGTTTATCAGCCACAAATTTACGGCCTATTTTCGTAACAGGAATAATTTCATAGTGTGGCCCGACTAAAAAAGCTTCTTCTGCCCCTAAGGCAAAATCCACTGTAAAAGCTTTTTCTACTACCTGCATATCCACATCCGATGCTAGACGTTCTTTCACCAAACGAGCTGCTATTCTATTGTGAATTAAATTATTGGCAGGATGTGTCCAAATAATATCGTCTTTAATAAGAAATAGATTACCCTCTACTGCTTCAGTAATTTTTTCGTTACGCACAAAAATAGTCTCAAAAGCTTTTCCTACAATAGCCTTTTGCTTAGCCAAAACTTCAGGCAATCTATTCAAGGAGTTAATATCACAACGCTGCCAGCGTTCATCAATTTCCGTCATAACGTTAACACCTTTTTCTTGTTGTTCAGTTAAATTTACTCTGTCATTTTCTGCTACGAACATAGTTAACTGCGGCACCATCATTTCAGGAAACCCTAAACTGCCCTTTCCCTCACCACGAGTAAGTTGCGTATAGATTTCACCATTTTCTAGACCGCTGGCGTTTATTAATTGCTCGTGTAATTCCACTATTTCCTCTACTGTATAAATGCCTGGAATTTTAATTGCCATAGCGGATTTAAACAAAGCTTCTATGTGAGGAAGCAAAGCAAAACAACGTCCATTGTATACAGGGACTACTTCAAAGACGCCGTCACCAAATTGTTGTCCTCTATCACCAAAAGCAAATGTTGCATTGTCCCTGTCCATTATTTCACCATTAACCAAAACTACATTTTTTATCATCATTCATCCTCCAAAATACTAACAAGGGCTTTTCAATACCTCTTCCCTAAGAGTATAATATATATATGTTTTATTATATATTAAAAACCAGCTTTTGTTAACCAAAAGCTAAGAGGAGGATTTTTATGACTAACGACGTCATTAAATGTGCGACGGATTATGCTAAGGACAATAATATCCAATACATCGTTACCGCTTCTATTACAGGCAATTCCCTTCCTGAGTTAGTAAACAGTTTCGACGGTGAAATTATTTGTGTTACTCATGTTAACGGTTATAAGATCCCTGGAGAGAATGAATTTCCCGCCGATTTGCGTCAAGAATTCGCCTCTAAAGGCGTGAAATTTCTAACTGCTGCCCATGTATTGTCTGGCGCAGAACGCGGCGTAAGCAGCGTTTTTAAAGGCATGTACCCTGTAGAAATAATTGCTCAGTCCTTACGCATGTTAGGTGCCGGTACTAAAGTCGGTGTAGAATGTGCAGTTATGGCCTTAGATGCTGGTTTAATCCCTTTTAATACCAAAGTACTCTCTTTAGGCGGTACCGGGCGTGGGCTAGATACAGCAATTGTTATTACCCCCGGCTATGCACAAAAAATTTTTAGTACCAGAATTCATAAAATACTAATCAAACCGGAGTTGTAAAATTTTGAAAGAACGCAATATGATTTTTGATAATCTACGTGGCATATGCATGTTAGGCGTTATTGCCATCCACGCCGGTTCCTATGTAATGGATTCAGCTACTGCCAGTGAACATATTTTTATGCTCATGGAAGTACTGAGCCGTTACAGCGTGCCTGCGTTTTTTTTCATATCCGGCTACGGTCTTTTTTATACCTATGCCTTAGACAAGCCTTTAGCTTATTGTCCATTTATAAAAAAACGTCTAGTCAGTATCGGCATTCCCTATGTGCTCTGGTCGCTATTGTACATTGCAGCTTATGACTACTCCTATCCCGACCCGCAAAACTGGGACTTAAATGAATTATTGTTTAAGTTAGCGTTCGGCAATGCTTCCTACCATATTTATTTTCTGGTAATACTTATGTGGTTTTATGCTCTTTTTCCTTTGTGGCGCAAGTTAATGCTGCTAATGGAAAAATGCTCTTTAAAACTTTCCTTGCCTATTTTATTTTTTGCTCAGTTATATTTTTATAATTTAAGTTCGCACTTTTGGGGCTATCCTGCTTGGATTATGCAAGATGATTTTATTTTTAATTTATTCCAATACAGATTAAATTATATTCCTTTTTTTTATCTGTTTATTTTTATGTTAGGTGGCGTAATAGCACATCACTACGAAGTATTCGCAAACTTTATACGCAATAATTTTAAACTGATAACCTGTGCCTTCCTTCTTAGTGCCTTAGTCAACGCAACGGTATTTTATCGTCACCTCTACAAATGGCATATTGATTTAGAAACAATTATTAATACTTTACAACAGCTTAGCACCTATGGTTTGGTTTATACCATTGCCTCTTTATTTTTCTTTTGTGCACTCCTAGATAAATATCGTACTCATAAAATAACCTGGCTACAGAAACTTTCTAATCGTTCTTTTTTGATTTATTTAATCCATCCCTATATTATGGATCAAATCTATTTGCAGCTAAAATTTGCCAATATTCCTTTTTCTCTGGTTCCTATGCCGCTATTTTATCTAGCAATAGTCGTTATATCTTATTTTGCCGCCGTGGTAATGCATAAAACCATGAAGGCACTACACATTTAAACAAAATTAAACGAGTCTAGGTTTTTTACCTTAGACTCGTTTTTTGTGCTTAGAAATATACAACCTATGTTTATTTTATATTAATACGTCCATCGTAAACACTGCCACTGCTAACGGCTAAGGTAACTTCTTGCCCGTCATTTAGCCTATCCATAGCACCTACGGCCCCTACTATAACCGGAATGCCACAGTTAATGCCAACTATCGCCGCCGAGGAAGTCAAACCTCCTTCTTCGGCAATAATACCGGAAGCCTTAGCTGCGTAGGGAGCAATTTCGTTTTCTATAGAGGACACTAACATAATGTTGCCCGGCTTGAATTTAGCCAAATCTTCTACTCCATGTACTTTGCAAATAATACCAATAACAGCGTTTTTACCAATACCAACTCCATGCACAATTGCAGTTCCCAAATTAATCACCTTGATTAGGTTTGTGCTGCCTATTTTGCCCACGTTCATGCCGGCAGTAACCACAACCGAATCCCCTTCCTTTAAAAATTTTCCTTCTTCTGCTCTTTGTAAAGACAATTCAATAAGTTCATCTGTACCTTTAGCTTGCGCTCCTAAAAGCGGTTTAACTCCCCAATACATTTGCATACGCCTGATATTTGCTTCCACAGGAGATACAGCTATAACTGTAGCCTTAGGCCGGTATTTAGCAATCATGCGTGCCGTATACCCAGATTCGGTAATGGTAAGTATGGCATCAGTCTCCAGCTCTTGAGCTATCTGTACTGTAGCGTGGCTGATAGCATCAGTCATGTTAACTTGAGCACCAATGCCCTTGCTTCTAAATATTTTCACATAGTCCAGTGCTTCTTCTGTACGCACGGCTATTTTATTCATGGTCTGTACAGCCTCCAAGGGATATTCACCGGAAGCAGTTTCACCGCTTAGCATGATAACATCGGTGCCGTCAAAAATAGAATTTGCTACATCACTGGCCTCTGCTCTGGTAGCCCGATAATTACTAATCATGCTCTCAAGCATTTGCGTAGCTGTAATAACAGGTTTACCTACTTTATTACATTTAGCAATAATAGCTTTTTGTACCAAAGGAACTTCTTCCGCTGGAATTTCTACGCCTAAATCTCCTCTTGCCACCATAATTCCATCTACTACCTGCAAAATCGTGTCAATATTGTTAACGCCATCGCGGCTTTCGATTTTAGCAATAATTCCCATAGTAGAATGCTTTTCCTCTAGTAGTTTTCTAATCTCAATAACGTCCTCTTGTGTCTGTACAAAAGAAGCCGCAATATAATCCATATTATGCTCAATAGCAAAAGTAATATCTGCCTTATCTTGCTCGGACATAAATGGTAACTTAAGTACGACACCAGGAACCGCTACGCGCTTACGCGAACTAATCTCTCCGCCATGTATTACTTTGGTATAAATTTTTGTCGATGCTAGTTTAGTAACTTCCAAAGTCAGTTTGCCATCATTTAAAAGCACTTGATCCCCCACAGAAAGTTCTGTCGGCAACCCGCTATAATTAACGGAAGAAATATTTTCATCTCCCTCTATTTTCTCCGTGGTTAGGCAAAATTCATGGTCTTCTGTTAAGATAACTTTACCTTGTTTGAAAATGCCCAAACGCATTTCAGGGCCTTTGGTATCAGCTATGAGAGCTACTGGTTTCCCTGCTTCTCGTGCTGCCGCGCGCACCATAGCAATACGCACTTCTTGTTCGGCATGTTCTCCGTGGGAAAAGTTAAATCTTGCCATATCCATACCAGATTTTATCATTTCCAACAATAGTCCTGGTTTATCCGTGGTTGGTCCCATGGTACAAATAATTTTAGTTTTTTTCATAAAAATCAACTCCTTATAGTACAAAAGACTGGGCAAAAAAATGCCCAGCCTTTTATATATTCGTTATGTTATTATAAATCAATTCACAAGCTTCTTCGGCTTCAGAAAAAGGCACACATAGCTCTTGTGTACTCTTTTTAGCTCCAGAACTAACTTCTTTTTCTTTCACCAAAAATCCAGCATCTTCCAACAATATTTTTGCTTTTTTCATAGCTTCTTTATTTTTGGCAATGTAAACTACCTTCCACATAGGTTTACCTCCGCCTACTTTAGGACTCTTTAATAGTTCTGATTTTTTCAATAAGTTTTGGCAAAACCACCAAAGCGTCTCCTACTATACCATAGTGAGCAACTCTAAAAATAGGAGCATTTTCATCTTTATTAATAGCTATAATAATGTCAGATTTATTCATACCGGCTAAATGCTGCACCGAACCGGAAATACCAAAAGCGAAATAAATTTTAGGTGTAACTGTTTTGCCTGACTGCCCAACTTGGTGAGGATGATCAATCCATCCTTCATCCACTACAGCGCGTGATCCGCCAACTGCACCACCCAAAACCTTGGCTAATTCTTCCAGCATTTTAAAGTTATCTTGACAACCCATGCCACGTCCACCGGAACAAATCATTTCGGCGTCATCAATCTTCATAGCACTAGTTTCGACTACTGGTTCATTTCTCAACATTTTTGCACGGTCTACGATTTTATTTTGTATTTCGTAGTTAATTACTTTGCCTGTTCGTTCCAAATCAGGCACTGCCGGTTTAAATACTTTAGGACGAACTGTACCCATTTGCGGACAGCGTTCTTCACATAAAATAGTCGCTAAAATATTACCGCCCAAAGCAGGTCTTGTCCAATGCACAATCTTACCTTCAATATCTAAAGCTGTACAATCTGCACATAGACCAGTATTCATGCGAGCTGCGATCCTAGGGCCTAAATCTCTGCCATCAACTGTTGCACCCACTAATATGGCACTAGGTTGATATTTTTTTATAAGTTCACAAAAAGCATTAGTGTAGCAATCTGTGTTGTAAGCTGCATATTCTTCACCAGTTACCACATATACTACATCAGCACCTGCTGCAATTAGTTTTTGAGGAATATCGCCGGCATCGTTGGTCAAAAGTACAGCTCCGCAAAGTTGCCCGGATTTTTTAGCCAAAACAGCTGTTTCCGCCAAAAGTTCATAAACAACATGTACAGGTTCGCCATTTTCAGTTTCTACAAAAACCCATAAATCTTTTTCTTGACCCGTAGCCATTCCCACAACAGATGTCTTGTCAGCAACTGCCGCTTCGCCTAGGCTAATAACTTCTACAGGGCATTCACTAATACAAGCCCCACAATTAATACAATCTTCTTCTTTAACCTCTGCCTTACCGTCAACCATATATAATGCTCCTACGGGGCAAATGCTTAAGCAAGTCTCACAACCAATACAATTATCTTTATCAATAGTTACTGACATTTACTCACACCTCATCTGGCAATTATTCTTGCCTCTAATAATTTCCCTACCAATTTGTCAACTGCCACTTGAGGATCTTCCTCATGAAAAATTTCGCTGCTAATTTCGGCAACAGGTGGCGTGAATACCGTTACTACCTTGGTTGGTGACCCGTTAAGTCCAATAATATTGACATCTAAATTCATATCTGCCGCAGACCATGTAGGTATTTCCATTTTTCTTGCCTTCATCTTACCTTTAATGCTCGCAAAGCGTGGTTCTTTCTCGCTTCTAGCAACCGTTATCAAAGCAGGCAAAGGCACAGCTATTGTTTGCACTGTTGTTTCATTGTCCCTATCAACCAAAACCTTAGCATCTTCAATACGTATTTTAGTTGCCCCGGTTACTTGAGGTAAATTCAAATGTTCGGCCATTTCCGGTCCTACTTGGGCGGTATCACCGTCAATAGCTTGTTTGCCACAAAGGATTAAATCAAAATCCCTCACATGTTTAACAGCAGCAACCATAGCGTGACTGGTAGCCAAAGTATCAGAACCGGCAAAAGCACGATCACTAATAAGAGCTACGTCGTCTGCTCCCATAGCAATGGCATCTTTTAAAATAGCTACAGCTTGTGGCGGCCCCATAGTAAGCACTGTTACCTTGGCACCCATAGTGTCTTTTAGCTCTAAGGCCATTTCCAATGCATATTTATCATACGGGTTCATTATACTTTGAACACCGTCCCTAATCAAAGTATTCGTCACCGGATCAATTTTTATTTCTGCAGTATCCGGTACTTGCTTGACACATACAATTATGTTCATAAATATCCTCCTTATTGTTTTCCCCTAAATTAAAAACTCTTTACATAGCAAAGGAAGCTTGCCATATTCGCTCTTAGCAAAGAGTAACCAATTAGAAGAATATACCCTACATTTTATCATTCAACTGTTACAAGTGCAAGCATTTACACCTTACAGCTCTATCTTAAGGTATTCTCACCTAAAAGTGCCTTGATATCTGCTATAAAACCCGGATCAGTGGCTTTTACCCAAAAACGTGAATCCGTCTTCACTATTTTTCTTGAACCCAAAAGATGAAGATAAACTGGGTTAAGGCCTCTATATTTAGCGAAAATCTCGGCCATTTGTTTTTGTATTTCCGGTTTTTCTTTGTCTGCCGCTACGAAAATACGCACATCTTCTACGGTCTTTTCCAACTTCATAATAGTATTAGCAAAAATACGCGGTTCTTCTTCATCTAATTTTAAAATACCTTGGACTTTTACAATATTTTCTTGAAAAATATTGCCTGCATTGGCTGTATAACTGCGAGGAAAAGCAATACAAGTTAACGATCCTGAGAAATCTTCTAAGGTAAATGTTGCCATATTATCGCCGGTTTTAGTGGTGCGAATTTTATTTTCAGCAATAATTCCCCCTACCGTAACACGCTGCCCTTCGCCAAATTGCCCTTGATCTAAGTCTTTTATAGGTGTCAATTTATTTAAGGAACTACGGAAGGCATCCAAGGGGTGTCCTGTTACATAAAACCCTATAAGCTCCTTTTCTAATCTTAAAATTTCGTCTTTGGGCATTTCCGCTACATCCGGCAAAGCGATGGAATTAACCTCTTCAAACTCCTCTTCGCCAAAAAGCCCCAATTGCCCACTCATACGATCTTTTTGCCTGCTAGCCGCCAATTCCAAGGCTCGTTCCATAACAGCCAAAAGCTGGGAACGTTTAGCTCCAAACCCATCCATAGAACCGCTTTTTATAAGATTTTCTACTACGCGTTTATTTACTTTGCTAGCATCAATACGCTGCGTAAAATCAACGAAATCTTTATAGGGACCATTTTTAGTGCGTTCTTCTAATATGCTATTAACAGCACTATCGCCCACACTTTTAATTCCTGCCATACCAAAACGAATTGCTTTACCATCAACGCCAAAATTAGACTCACTAGCGTTAACATCCGGTGGTAATACTTCTATTTCCATGCTACGGCAAATATTAATGTACCAACTAACTTTCTCTGCATTACCAATAATACTATTTAAAAACGCAGCCATATACTCAACGGGATAATTCGCCTTTAAGTAGGCCGTCTGATAGGCAACCAATGCATAAGCCGCTGAATGTGATTTGTTAAATCCATAGCCGGCAAAATGTTGTAACAAAGCAAATACTTCTTCAGCCAAAGCTCTATCAATATTATGGTGGGTTTTTGCACCCGCAATAAATTTTTCTCTCATGCTATCTAGTTCTTTAGCTTTTTTCTTGCCCATGGCTCTACGCAAAATATCTGCTTCACCTAACGAAAATCCGCCTAAAACAGAAGTAATCTGCATAACTTGTTCTTGATACAAAATAACCCCATAAGTATCAGCGATTACCGGCTCCAGCAAAGGATGTAATGCCTTGGCTGTACGTTGCCCATGCCTGCCTTTAATAAAGTCTGTAGCCATTCCGCTGCCCAAAGGTCCCGGTCGATACAAGGCTACCAAAGGAATTAAATCCACAAAGCCTTCCGGTGCTAAGTCACGCATGAGTTGTGTCATGCCATCAGATTCCATCTGAAAGACCGCAGCCGTATCGCCACGACAAAGCATAGCACAAGTTTTTTTATCCTCTAAATCCAGCTTATCCACATCTACAACAATATTACGATTTTTTTTGAGCATTTTTACAGCATCGTCAATAACCGTTAGTGTCCGAAGACCTAACAAATCCATTTTTAAAAGTCCCAGTGATTCAGCTCTATCTTTGTCATACTGAGTACATACATACTCATGCTCATCATCTGAACTGGAAGTAATCTGCAGTGGCACATAATTAGTCAATTCTTCCGGTGTTATCACAACGCCGGCAGCATGTGTTGAGGTATGCCGAGGCATTCCTTCAACCTTTTTGGCAAAATCTAACATTTGGGCTATAGCTGCATCACTTTCACAAAGCGCCCGTAATTCTTTACTGTTTTTGAGTGCATCTTTTAAGGTAGTCCCTGGAATATTGGGAATCATTTTATTTACTTGATTAACAGTAGACAAAGGAACATCTAGCGCTCTTCCTACATCTTTTACGGCTGCTTTTGCTGCTAAAGTTCCAAAAGTAATAATTTGAGCAACATGAGTTTCTCCGTATTTTTTTGCTAAATAATCTACAACTAAGTGTCGTTTAACATAACATATATCTGTATCAATATCAGGCATGCTTACACGTTCAGGATTTAAAAACCGCTCAAATATTAAATCGTATTTTAAAGGGTCAATATTAGTTATTCCAGTTAAATAGGCCACAATACTGCCTGCTGCCGATCCTCTTCCCGGACCTACAGGAATATCATTATTACGACAGTAATTAATGAAATCCCAGACAATAAGAAAATAGCCCGGATAACCCATTTGTTCAATAATACCCAATTCATATTCTAAGCGGTCAATAGCTGTTTTATCGGTAGTGCTGTAGCGCGAGGCAAAACCATCTTTGCATAATTTACGTAAATACTCCATACCCGTCGTTCCTTTTGGTAAAGGAAATTTGGGCAGCAACAAATGTCCAAACTCTAATTTAAGGTTACAGCGCTCAGCAATTTTTAATGTGTTATTTAAAGCTTCTATATCTTCAGGAAAGCGTTCTTCCATTTCTTTTCTGCTTTTTAAATAATACATATCATTGTTAAAACGCATACGGTTAGGATCACTATAGCGTGCATTAGTTTGAATGCAAAGTAAAATATCTTGTCCCGCTGCATCTGCACGATGCACATAATGTAAGTCATTAGTAGCCACTAGTCCAATATTATATTTAACCGCAAATTCCCTTAACTTGGCAGCAACAATTTTCTCTTCCGGTAAATCGTGGTTTTGTATTTCCAAAAAATAATGTTCTCTGTCAAAAATTTCCAGATATTCCAGCATAACTCGTTCGGCAGTTTCCATTTCGCCACGCAAAATATGTTTTTGCACTTCTCCAGCCACACAGGCACTTAAACAAATTAAGCCCTTACTATATTGACGAAGAACCTCCTTATCAATACGGGGCTTGTAATACATGCCTTCTAATTGTCCTATTGATACAAGCTTCATTAAGTTCTTGTAACCTTCATAGTTCTCAGCTAATAAAATAAGATGGTACTGTTTATCACGGACTTTTACACCCTTATCAAACCTTGAGCCCGAAGTAATATAAACTTCACACCCAATAATAGGTTTTATTCCCTGTTTAATACACTCCTTATAAAATTCAATAACACCATACATAACTCCATGATCAGTAATAGCTAAAGCAGGCATGCCCATTTCTTTGGCATAACTAACCAAAGAGGTAATATCTGAGGCTCCATCTAGGAGGCTGTATTTAGTATGCACATGTAAGTGCACAAAACTTTCGGTCATAATAATCTCCTTACTAAACAATTCACTGCCAACACAATATCACTTATTAGTGAAAATTAGAAAATACATTCGGGTTAATTATAACATATTGGAAGCACAAAAAAACTACCTACAAAAAATGTAGGTAGTTAGTTAATAATTTAATAGTTTCTACGACCAGGTCGTTCAACGCTTACAGTATTAGGAGTATAAAGCAAGAGCTCAGGAGTGATTAATTCCACGGAGGCACCGGCAATATAGCACACTCCAGCGAGATAATCAGCAACACGCGTGCTGGCTGCGTCATCTAAGTCAACATACGAAATTAAAAGTGTATCGCCACTCATAAGAGCATCTGCATATGCTTGCACATCTTGAAAATTTCTAGGAGTTCTAACGCGCATATTCATAGCAGGAGTCTCAACTAATACTGGGCCTCTAACTTCTGTTTCATCTGCATCATTAAAAAATCTTACTGCACTTTTTAGATTCACCATGCTCGCCTCCTAACTTACCGCTCCATTATAGGGCAATTATACTCTTAAATATCCAAAAAAGTCAATTACTGCTAGGTACATCAATCTTTCTTATTGCGCGAACGTTGTCTGCCGCGTTCTATTCTATCTAGAATAGTTTTACGCATGCGGATGCTCTTAGGAGTAACTTCTACTAATTCGTCTTCATTAATTTGTTCTAAGGCTTGCTCCAAAGAAAAAGTCCTCGGTGGAATCAAATGTACACTATCATCACTACCGCTGGCACGCATATTACTAACATGCTTTTTCTTACAAGGATTAATATCCATATCATCTTCACGAGCATTCTCGCCAATAATTTGTCCTTCGTAAATCTTTTGGTTAGGAACTACGAACATAACACCACGTTCTTGGCATTTATCAATACCATAAGGGGTAACTTCGCCTGCCTCAAAAGCAACCAAAGAACCGCGTGTACGACCGGGAATATCTCCCTTGTAATCTGCCCATCCGGCAAAAACATGATTCATGATGCCATTGCCCTTGGTATCTGTGAGGAATTGATTACGGAAACCAATCAAGCCACGAGCAGGAATAGTAAATTCCATACGCAAATAGCCAGCCATTTCTGTCATGTTGACTAATTCAGCTTTACGCATTCCTAATCCTTCCATAACTGCCCCCATAAAATCTTGTGGCACGTCAATGGTCAAAGCCTCCATTGGTTCTTGTAATTTGCCTTCCTCATTTTTATGCATAATTACTGCTGGCTTACCAACTTGTAATTCAAAACCCTCACGGCGCATAGACTCAATCAATACAGACAAATGCAGCTCTCCGCGGCCTGACACTTTAAATGCATCAGGAGTCTCAGTTTCTTCCAATTTCATGCTGACGTTGGTTTCCATTTCTTTAAACAAACGGTCACGTAAATGACGGCTTGTAACAAATGTGCCTTCGCGTCCGGCAAAAGCACTGGTATTAACGGAAAAAACCATGGACAAAGTCGGTTCATCAATTTTAATGCCATGCAAAATTTCCGGATTCTCTAAATCAGCAATGGTATCGCCTATTTCTGCATCCGCTAAACCTATTAAAGCAATAATATCGCCGGCACCAGCTTCTTGCGCTTCAACGCGCTTCAAACCTTGGTAAGAATATAAGCGCCCAATTTTAGCCTTCTTACTGGTGTCTTCGTGCATTAATGTAATATTTTCACCATTGTGAATAGTCCCTCTTAAGATACGGCCAACAACAATACGTCCAACATAATCATCATAATCTAGCGTATTTACAAGCATTTGTAAAGGAGCTTCCAAATCTACATTGGGAGCCGGAATATTTTCTAAAATAACTTTAAACAATGGCTCCAAATTATCACTAGGATCATCCATGGAAAGTTTAGCATAACCGCTACGTGCAGAAGCTAAAACAACCGGGAATTCCAACTGCTCATCAGTTGCATCAAGTTCTATGAACAAGTCCAAAACCTCATCGATAACTTCCGCTACGCGTTGGTCAGGACGATCAATTTTGTTGATGACAACTATGGGCTTCAAATGTTGTTCCAAGGCTTTACGCAATACATACTTAGTTTGAGGCATAGGTCCTTCATATGCATCAACTAAAAGCAAAACGCCGTCAACCATAGTCAATACACGTTCAACCTCGCCACCAAAATCAGCATGACCAGGCGTATCCAAAATATTTATCTTGGTCCCTTGATGCATAACGGCGGTGTTTTTGGACAAAATAGTAATACCGCGTTCGCGCTCTTGGTCATTAGAATCCATGACCCTTTCTTGTACATGTTCGTTCGCACGGAAAATACCGCTTTGTTTCAGCATAGCGTCCACCAATGTTGTCTTGCCGTGATCAACGTGAGCTATAATAGCAATGTTGCGTAAGTCATTTCTAATCATAAAAACCTTTTCTCCTCTACAAATAAAATCACGAAAAGAGGATGCTTGTCAAGAAGCATCCTCTTCTACAGTTTGTTTACTGACTAAGTAATTATAGTCTTTTTCAGCTTATGTGTCAATTATATAGGAAAGAAATTTGCATGTTGGGCAAAAATTAATTTCTTATTTTAACACGCCAGGAAGCCATGTAGCTATTCCTGGGAAGAAACACAACAATAAAATTTCTAAAACCATAACGCCCGCAAAAGGTATTACGCCTTTAACTATTTGGGTCATTTTACTGTCCGGACTAATTCCCTGCAATACAAACAAGTTCATGCCTACCGGAGGCGTAATCAATGCCAATTCTAGGTTAATCAACATAACTACATTAAACCAAATAGGATCAAACCCTAATTTTAGGATAATTGGATATAAAATTGGCAAAGTTATAAAAATAATAGAAATCGATTCTAAAATACACCCCAAAAAAAGAAGCAGAATATTAATAGCTATAAACACAACCCATCTACTAGCCTGCATACCGGCTACCAACTCTGTCACAGCCTGTGGTACATTTAAAATTGTCAAAACAAATCCAAATAAAGTAGCGCCTATCATAATAGCAAAAATCATAGAAGTAGTCTTAATTGTATCATTAAGTATGACCGGAAGATCAGAGAGTTTTAAGGATTTGTAAACAACAAAGGTAATAAACAAGCTAAACACTGTTCCCACGGCAGCCGCTTCTGTAGGGGTGAAAGCTCCTGTGTAAATTCCGCCTACTACCAACAACGGTAGCAGCAACCCCCAAAAGCTCTTTTTTAGCGCCGTTAAACGTTCTGCAATAGGCGCTTTGGATTCCAAGGGGAGATTGCGACAACGATAAACCATAACGGCAATGAACATAACTGTTAGCATTACACCAGGTACAACCCCGGACATGAATAATTTCCCTACAGATTGATCTGTAATAGCTCCATACAAAATCATAGGAATAGAAGGTGGTATAAGTATCCCCAAAGTACCTCCGGCAGCTACAGCCCCTAAAACAATAGAGCGTTCATAGCCGCGTTTAAGCATTTCCGGAATAGCTATAGCGCCAATAGTTACGGCGCAGGCCACAGAAGACCCTGTAATGGCAGCAAAAACAGCGCAGGCAGCAACAGTTGCAATACCTAGCCCTCCTGGATAATGTCGCAACCATTTATTGCCCAATTCAAATAAATCGTTACCAACTTTTCCTGTTAAAAGAATTTGGCTCATTAGTATGTATAAAGGCACTGCCGTTAAAACAAAATCATCCAGAGCTTTATAGGCTAAAATGGGGATTTGCGTTAAAGATGAAGCCCCTCCCATAAAAACATACATGCCGAAAACTCCTGCAACACCCAAAGAAAATGCTACCGGTAACCCTATAGCAATAAATACCAATAAAAGAGCTGTAAAAAGAATTATCACCTTAGGCAACCTCCTTAGAAAATTCTCCGGAAGTGAGTTTGGTAATATCTACAAATATCGTACCTAAAAAATGTAAAAACAACATCCCGATGCCGATAGGCATAGACAACTGAGGAATCCATAAAGGCACCCTTAAAGTATCCGGTGAGCGTCTATCTATTTCATATGACAAACTAGCCATATTAACTGCTTCCACAAAAAAAACTAAACAAAATATAGCGCCTATGGTTGATGCTAGTATTTCCAAAAAACAATAATTTTTAGGAGACAATTTCGACGTGAATATATCAACTTTAATATGTTTTCCCGCTCCATAAGTGACCGGCATACCCAAAAATCCTGCTACCAGTACACAATACACTGATAGTTCTATAGACCACTCTGTCGGAGCATTAAACATTCCACGCATAACAACTTCATAAAAAATCATGAGCGCCGGCACGAACAAAATTACACCAGCAAAAACGCCCATAACATTTGTAACCTTTTTTAAAATAGTTTCATAAAAAAATATTGCTTTTTTCACCCTTCACAGCTCCCTACTTCGGAAAGAATGCCGCCCCCCTCAGGCAGCGGCCTTGTATAATTTATTTTTTTGTGCAAATATCAATTAGTTCTTGACCTAATTTGCCGGAGTGTTTAACAAAAGTGTCCCAGCAAGGTTTTGTTGCCTGTTGCCATTGACCGATTTCATTAGCAGGAACAACATAAACCTCCATGCCTTTTGCTTTTAATTTCTCCAACGCAACAGTATCTTCAGTTTGAGCATTTTTGCGCAATTCATCGCGTACTTCTTTAGCCGCCTCGGTAATAATTTTTTGTTGTGCAGGGCTCAATTTTTGGAAAGATTTTTCATTCATGGCCAAAATAAATTCCGGATAAGCATGATTAGTAATAGTTAAATATTTAGCAACTTCGTATATTTTGCGATCAAACATAGCTGTTGTTCCTGAAGTTAAACCGTCAACAACTCCACGTTGTATAGCCA
Source organism: Acidaminococcaceae bacterium (assembly GCA_029004715.1). Classification (GTDB taxonomy): domain Bacteria; phylum Bacillota; class Negativicutes; order Acidaminococcales; family Acidaminococcaceae; genus JAAYAE01. The sequence goes on from JAQVYX010000008.1 coordinate 15,942, forward strand.
TATATACTTCTCCGCTGCCCATAGTAACAGGAGCTGCTCCCAAAGCTTTTATAGTATCAGAAGGCATTTCTCCGTACCCGCGCAACTTCAAGCCTGCAAAATCCTCCGGTTTTGTTATTGCATGTTTAGCATTAGCAAATTGTACAAATCCATAATCAGCCCAAATTAAAGAACGAACGCCTTTTTTTAACAATTCTGCCCCTAGTTTAGCACCCAAGCCACCATCAATAGCTTTATCCACCTGAGCATATGACGGGAACAAGAACGGAACATCAAATACTTCCATAGCAGGTATAACACTAGACCATCGTCCCACTGTATTTAGCCCCATATCAATACCACCGGCCATGATGGCATCATTCATACTCTTATCATTGTAAAGTTGCCCGGAAGGATAAATTGTTATGGTAATATTTCCCATAGATTTTTCTTGAACTTTCTTGGCAAAGGTTGCTGCCCCCTTCGCTAAAGGATGGGATGCAGGTAAATTATGTGCTAATTTAAGCGTCACCTTGTCGCTTTCTTTTGCACTAGTGCTCTTAGAACTATTACCACCACCACAGCCCAAAGTAATTGCCATGGCACAAACCATTGTGACAGCTATCATTTTTTTTAACATCTTTGACCCCATTGTCATAATTGCACCCCTTAAATGTTTTTTTACATATAAAAAAGCCCCTGCCGACTTTAGTCGACAGGGGCGTATGTACGCGGTACCACCCTGTTTTATCACTTTTGTGTTAAAATACAGCCTTAACGCGGCCTTGCGCTCATTCTTACTGCTATTTCAGAATAAGAGCTCCCAGGTGAGAGATGATTTTAGGCACTATCGATTTTCACCAAACATCGACTCTCTTTAAATGCCGCCAAATTATCATTCCTGTTCAAAACTTCTGCTTATTTTCACTAATGTGTAACTAGTATAGCAATGCTACAAACTATTGTCAAGAGACAAATGCTGAATTATTTTACAATTATTATACTCTTTAAACAGATTTCATTACATCATCAATATACTGCTTAATTTTTTCCAATTTTTTCTTCATTTCAGCGACTTTAGTATTATCACTAGCAGCTACCTGTTCTAATTTGTTTTTGTATAACAAGTAATCTTTTTCCATATGACGCATATAATCACGCAACTCATCAATTTCAGGAACACCCGCAACAGCAGAGGAAACCTCCATGTGCCAATCTGTCCCATCAATAACAACGCTATCACCGTAATTAGGGATAACCGTAGCTGTTCCCAAGGTATTACGTAAATTTTCAGCAAAAGCCGAAGCCGCATCATACTCACCATGTACAACAAAAAACGCTGTCGGTTTTTGCTTCATCTGCTTAAACATCGCCATCATTTGGTCTTTATCAGCATGAGCGGAGAATCCAGCCATATTATAAATCTTAGCTTTAACGGCAATTTCCTCCCCCATAATCTTCACGCGTTTTGCCCCTTCAACTAAGCGACGCCCCATACTGCCCTCTGCTTGGTAACCGGCAAAAATTACACTGCTATCGCTGCGCCATAAATTATGTTTTAAATGATGAAGTATACGACCGGCATCGGCCATGCCACTAGCAGAAATGATAATCATCGGGCTAGGCATTTCGTTAATGGCCCGTGATTCTTCCGGTGTCTGCGTATACCGTACATTAGGCATATCGATTAATTTACCACCTTGCGCATCATAGATTGATTGTGCTTCTTCATCATATTCATCCGGATTAAGAAACATTACTTGGGTAGCCTTAATAGCCATGGGACTATCAATCATAATCGGCACACGCTGAATCTTTTTGGCATCCATAAGTTTTTGGAAATAATATAACATTGTTTGAGTACGACCTACGGCAAAAGCAGGAATGATAACATTACCACCTTTGGCCAAAGCCTCTTGCATAATATCACACAGCTCTTGCTCGCGGTCGGCAACTTCATGAACTCTATCTCCATAAGTAGATTCCGTGATGATAAAATCTGCCCCCGACATATTATCAGGATCAGGCAAAATGGGCTGGTTGGGTTGTCCCAAGTCGCCGGTAAAAATAATTTTGGTCTTCTTGCCATTTTCTTCCACAAAAATATTAACTATAGAACTACCCAAAATATGTCCTGCTATTTGAAAACGCACTTTAATTCCAGGAAATAATTCCACCTCTTCATTGTAATCATGCACAGTAAAATGTTTTAGTGCAATATAAGCATCATCTACAGTATACATAGGCTCTACAACACTTCTACCGGCACGTTTGCCCTTACGATTAAGGAATTCTGCTTCCGACTCTTGAATATGCGCACTATCAGGCAACAATATATCACACAATTCTCTAGTTACTTTGGTACAATGCACTCTACCTGCAAAACCATGTTTTACCAGCTTGGGGAGTAAACCACTATGGTCAATATGAGCATGGCTGAGAACCACTGCGTCAATTTCTCCCGGGTTAAAAGCAAAATCTCGATAATTTAATGATCTTATAATCTTAGGACCTTGAAACATACCGCAATCAAGCAAAATCTTTTTACCATTAACTTCTAACATGTGACAAGAACCGGTTACCGTTCTGTCCGCTCCCAAAAATGTTATTTTCATTTGTTAATCACTCCCTTATTAATTAATAAAAACTTTTAATATGCTATCTACAGTATACAATATTTAGCATATTATTAAAAGTTAATTGATAAATGTTACAAATAAGTAGCAACAAAAAGCTGATCATTAAATGTTATTTTCAACTAACATTTTAGTAATCAGCTTAAAAAGATTCATTTATTTTTTTAATGGTAACCCTTTTTGCAAAATCTCCTCGATATTAGTAGGCTTAGGACGCACGTCATCATAGGCAAAAACTAATTCAATAATCGTCTCCTTACCCTTGGCATCGGGTTTTTCAGCAAAAACACATTGCTTAATTGCCCCATCGTGATCTCGGAAATTGATTATAAGACAAGTAACTTCCTCCGGGTACTTACTATCTGCCGGTGCCGCCCAGGACAAAAATTTCTCCCCTTCAAGTTTACCAATAAGCCCTCCCGCCATTACAGAAACCAAACCTATGATGCCGTCTTCCTGCAAAACATCAGTACCATCAAATTCAAAGGTAGCAATATCTTGAAAAGATAGTTCATTTTTATAATTAGCACTTGTAATACTAATGCCCCTACCTGACAAGGCTATAGTGCACTCTTCGCCTTCTGTAATTGGTAGTCCGTGTACATGATAAAGTTTGACTTTTAAATCCATATTATCTTCCTCGTTTCGTTAAATAATTGTTTTATTATACCATATTCTCTTTATTTTATTCGCATTTTTCCCTCCGCCATCTCTAGCAACAAGGTATATAATATACTTGTAACAAATATGAAAGGAAATGATAACAATGAAAGAAGTTTATGACTTTTTAAAAAAATGCGGTACTTTTTATGTGGCCACTATAGACGGCAAACAACCAAGGGTACGACCATTTGGTGCTGTAGACATTTATAACAATAAGCTGCATATCCAAACTGCAAATACCAAAAAGGTTTTCCGGCAAATGCAAATTAATCCTCGCATTGAGATTTGTTGCTTTGATGGCTCTACTTGGCTGAGAATTGAAGCCACTGCCGTTTTAGATGACAACTTAGATGCCAGAGAACACATGCTAATTGCCAATCCTGTTTTACAGAAAATGTATGCCGCTAATGATGGCGTAGGTGTTGTTTTCTACCTAGAAGATGCCGTAGCTACCTTTGCTTCTTTTACCGCTAAGCCAAAAGTTATTAGTTTCTAAAAATACCTGTACTCTTTATTCTGCGCGCAAACGTTGTCCAATCTGCCTAGCGACGTAAACCCCTGAGGCAGAAGCTTGGGAAAGGCCTCTTGTTATGCCTGCCCCATCGCCGACAGCGAATAAATTAGGTATCTGAGTTTCCAATTTACTGTCTAACTGTAAGCGCGAACTATAAAACTTCACTTCTACACCATAGAGCAAGGTGTCGGCATTGGCCGTACCCGGAGCTACTTTGTCCAAAGCGTAAATCATCTCGATAATATTATCCAAATGACGTTTAGGCAGAACTAGGCTTAAATCACCAGGTACTGCCTCCAAAGTAGGCTTAGTAAAACTTTGGCTCAGTCTATGCTCATTTGTTCTTCTTCCTTTGATTAAATCCCCAAAACGTTGAATTAAAACACCGCCGCCGAGCATATTGGAGAAAGAAGCTATGCGTTTACCGTACTGGTGTGGTTCTTGAAAAGGTTCTGTAAATTTATTGCTTACTAATAGGGCGAAATTAGTATTAGGACTATTTAATTTGGGATCGCTGAAGCTATGCCCATTGACGGTAACAATACCGTCGGTATTTTCTGCTACCACATAGCCATTGGGGTTCATGCAAAAAGTGCGTACAAGGTCCCCATACTGCTTGGTGCGATAAACAAGTTTGGCCTCGTAAACCTCATCTGTAATATGTTTAAATACTTGTGCAGGTACTTCTACGCGCACTCCCACATCTACTTGGTTATTAATAAAGGATAAGCCTAACTCCTTGCACTGCTCAGTAAACCACTCGGCGCCTGCGCGTCCCGGAGCCGCTATTAAACATTTACAATGCACATCAGCAATTTCTCCTGTAGTTTGAAGCACAAAACCTGTGCCTTCTTGGCAAATTTTTTCTACATGAGTATCACAGCGAATATCTATTTTACCTATTAGATATTTATAGATGTTTTCCATGATTATCAAATTGTTTTCGGTACCTAAATGGCGCACCTTGGCGTTAAGCAAATGTAAATCATAGGCCAAGGCTACTTTGCCTATGTTACAATTTTTCGTACTAAAATATTCTCCCGGCGCTCCATGACGGCAATTCAATTTATCTACATAGTCGATAAGCTCAATAACCGTTTCGCTGGGAATATATTCACTTAACCAACCGCCGAATTCAGTGGTGAAATTGTATTTGCCGTCAGAAAAAGCCCCCGCACCGCCAAAACCACGCATAATATCACAAGGAATGCAGCGCAAACAGTGATTTACTTTCTTTTGTGCCAAAGGGCATTGCCTTTTATCAATAGGATGCCCTTCTTCAATTATTGCAACCTTGAGCTTCGGATATTTCAACGTAAATTCATAGGCTGCAAAAATTGCCGCCGGGCCACCGCCAATAATAGCAACATCAAATTCATTCCTCATTTCTTAAAGACCTCCTTGTCGACAACTGAATTATAAATAATTGACGATATTTGATTAATTGTTTTGAGCGTTTTTGCCTTATCAATAGAACTGTCTGTCATAATAGCCAAAATATACTTTTCTTTGGCATAAATAATACCACAATCATTTTGTACCCCCGGCAAATCTCCTTCCATGTGGGCAACAACTACATTTTTAGGGAGCAACGCCGGGATTTTATTTTTTCCCTGGACAGCTTGCAAAAATTGTAGCATTTGGTTATCATAACCAACTGACACACATTTTCCTCGATAAATTTTTTCGAAAATAGTAACTAAGTCATTTACCGAAGTATAATTTTCTTTTCCTTCTTTTTGCGCATTATAATCCATCATTTTACGCAATAAAAGGGTATCAGCATAACCTTTATCTTGTATGTACTTATTAATATTGTCCATGCCTAAAATATCTATAAGCATATTTGTAGCCGTGTTATCATTGGCTACAATCATTTTTTCCAGTAAAGCACCAAAAGTTAGTTTTATCCCTGGTTTTTCATTTTGTAGAGCCGGGCTTCCTTCTACAATATCATCTTCCTTAAGCGTATATTCATCAGTATTTTTATATATACCTGCCTGCAAATCATCCATTGCCTTCGCCATGATAAATACTTTTATCATACTAGCTGCCGGCATTTTTCCCGAATAATTGTAAAATATTTGGTTAGTGCTTAAAGACTTATAGTATACGGAGCACCCCGCGCCTGATTGGGCGATAATATTGTTCAAAAAAGTATAGGGCAACTGCGTATTAGCATTGTGAGCTACGGTACTCGCTTCTTTTTTAAGTGCCTGTTCCTGATATTTACCGCTATGGTTAATGGCTGCAAATGCTACAATTGCCAAGGCAACTAGTACCAGTAATATAATTAATAATTTTTTATTTATACTCATAGAATCTCCATCAACTTCCTATTATTTTTTAGCCATTTTTCCTGCTGACCATAGTCTGGCAATACCTCTGCAACGCTTGCCCAAAATGCTCTATTATGGCTTTTATTTTTTATATGACAAAGTTCATGCACAATGACATAATCCATAACATCTAGCGGACACATAACCAATCGCCAGGAAAAGTTAATATTATTACGAAAACTGCACGAACCCCAACGAGTTCTCGCTTCTGATACTTTAACTTCATGCGGCACCACTTCCATAAGTGTAGCATAATAAGTTGTTCTTTTCTTCATTAATGCCAAAGCCTTTCGTTTAAGCCACATTTTAAATTGTTCGCAAGAACACGCCAACGGAATTTTAATATATACTCCAAACAAAATAATGTCATCTATAGCACACAAATTGATAGTATAGTCTTCCCCACAAAATTTTACAATATCCCCTTCGGTCATAGTTATGGGGTGAAATTTGCTGTTAGCTGCTTTTACAGCCATACATTTGCGCTCCAACCAATTTTGTTTCTCATGAATAAACCCTATTATAGCATCTTTAGATGCATAATAAGGTGCTCTTACTATGAGTTCGCCGTCGCTATTAACGACCAAAGCAATACTTTTTCTTTTGGACCGAATAATCTCTTTAGGTATAATCATAATGTTAATTATACCATTAAATGTAGACAAAACCACAATATTGTTCTACTATGTATTTGTGGCTTAAACAATAAAATACATCTAGACAGAAAAGGAGATGCAAATATGTCTGAATTATCTATGGTATTAGATAAGCTTGGTTTTTGGGAAGCAGAAACAGAAGATGACCATATTACTATTTACGGGATGGACTTTCCTGAAGCTCATTGCTACATCCTGATTACCGATGATGGGGGCAATACTCCAGAAGATAACAGAGCACCGCTAGTTGTTGCTTGTTATGATGAAAACGATTGTTTCCAATGGGGCAAAGAATTGAAAAATCTCTTTATTCTAGATGAAATAGTCGGGGCACATACTGCCGGCAGTACGATATTATTAACAGCTATCCAAGATTATGTAACGCCACCTAAAAAATAGCAGGCGAAAACACTAATTCCGCAAAGAATTAGTGTTTTTTTATTATATTTTTCCCTTATTCGTTGCTATCATTTCTTGTATTATTGCTTTTAGCTTGCAAACAAACTCGGTATCTTGCTCACTATTACGCTTTTTGGGTCCCTTTAAGCGTCCTCCTGCCATTCTAATCTTTTTAGCCGTGTGCCTAGCTAATAGCAAAGAATCAATATTAAAAGAATCATACTCTAAACCATTTTGGCTCATAACTCTTGCCAAACGTGCCAGACACATTGCTGCCAAACCATAGTCTTGAGTAATAACTATATCATCCTTTTTTACCATATTAACCAAAGCAAAGTCTACACTATCCGGGCCTTTGGAAAACTGTATGGTAGTCGCGCCAGGTTTGGTAAATACATGGCTGGCATCACATAATATTAAACACTCTAGCTTGAAAAATGTTGCTATGGCTATAGTTGCATCTATAACTGGGCACCCATCGCCATCTATGAGAATTCTCATAATATTTCAACCTTGTACTCATCATCTCCGCTAGCAGCAAAGTATTCGCGCAGTTTCGCCGCAAATTCATTAGCTGCTTCCGGTCGTACTTTTCCTAGAAAATAAACTTCCCCACCAACATCTATAGCAAATGTTTGTCTCTCTATTTTATTCATAGCTAAGAATTTTTCATAGTTTTTTCGACCTCTAACAAAACTAACATAACCACGTTCTTGTAATTCATCTAAAATACTATCAATAAAATAATTTGTATTTGTAGCGTCTTCTGCCATAGCCTCAAAGGTATTTTCTCCTATGCCGAGCAAAAACAACGCATCTTTTAATATTTTTTTCGTTTCATCACTAATTTTCATGAAAACTCACCTCTTATTTAGCTGGTAATATGTTATAACATTCAATAGCCTTAGTATCATCATTGAAATGTAAAGCTGTAAAAACAACCTGGCTAGTTGTTGTTGCCAAATCACAGGAACTTATTTCTTTATCACCACTGTCATAAGAATTTAGTACCCAAGAATTGTTGAAATGCCATAAGCCGTCCTTGCTCTTAGACAAGTCAATGTCACCGGAAGTGAAATCGCGAGAAAAAATCACCTTTTTATCTTTATTAAAAATTAGCAAAGTACCGCTTACGCTTTTAATATTAGCAGCCAACAATTTAAAAGGTATCCACGCCTTTATAACCGACTCTTTATCTTTGTTTAGGCGTTCTATTGACATACTTCCAGATCCACTAGTAATAAGCTGTACCTTGGCTTTGATTTTATCTTGAATAGGCTTGTTTAAAGCCGCCAAACGTTTTTCTACAACTTTATCTCTTTCTGCGATAAAATCTTTGAGATTAGCAATTTCAGTCAAGCACCAAGTTCCATCCCCTAACTGTTGCATCTGCAGACGAAGTACAAAGTTTTGGTCTAATTGTTGATCCCAGACATTTATAGTAACTATTGCCTCAGTCTTATTTCTACTGGTACTAGCAATCCCTTTGAATTTCATAGATGTAAGGCCAGTGCGTTCTGCGGCCGAAGCCACTATAACTTGCCCATCATTTTGTGCGTTTAATTTGCTAAAGCTGCCAGTTGTAACATATTTTTGTGCCTGTACCACAAAGGCCGGCACCGCTGCCGCCTTAACCATATTAATAATTCCGGCAACTGCAGGTGTTTTCATTTCTTCCGCCGGAATAGTAGTGGCTATCATATCATCAATAGCCTGCGTGCCAATATTCTGCAGGTTAACATGCTTTTCAAAAGTAATAAGATCGTGTTTTTCCACCGCGTCCTTAATAATACCAAGAGAATGTTGTGGTGTCTTCACCCAATACAATAAATAAAAAGCAGCTATAGCTGCTAAGACAATTACAATGCCAATAATAATCTTGCTAAGCTTACTCTTGGGCTTTACTACCCCACCACCTATTTTTTCTTGCTTATCTGTCATTATTCCATCTCCATTCACAGGCAATATTATACCACACCGAAAAAAAAATGAAACTACTGTGTAATAATATACACAGTAGTTTCACTAAATATTTTCATGCCCGTTCTAATATAAAAACTAATAGAAGATTAAGGTTTAATGGAAGTCTTTAAAACTTGTTTACCATCTTTCATTTCAATGACAACGGCATTCTTATCCGCATCATGATTTTTGTTAATAGTAGTTACACCGCTAACTGCTTTAAAGTTCTTGGTAGCTGACAAAGCAGCAACGATTTTATCTGCGTCTGTACTGCCTGCACGTGCAATGGCATCTGCCAAAACGTACACTGCATCATAACCAAGTACCGCTAAAGCTTCAGGTTTTTGGCCAAATTCCTTAGTATAGTTAGCAATAAAAGCTTTCCCAGCTGCTGAAGGATCGTCTACTGAATAATGATTAGTAAAGAAAGTGTTATTTAGAGCTTTTGCTCCGGCCATAGCCGCCAACTTGGGAGAATCCCAGCCATCAGCACCGACGATAGGTATCGTAATGCCCATTTCACGCGCCTGCTTAACAATTTTGCCTACTTCTTCATAGTAACCCGGAACAAATAAAACATCTGCTCCTTGGGCTTTAATCTTAGTTAACGTAGCCTTGAAATCAGCATCTTTTTGTAAATAGGCTTCGTTTGCTACAATAGTACCACCGGCTTTAGTAAATGCCGCTTGGAAAAATTCACCCAGACCTTTAGAATAATCACTACTGTTATCAATCAACATAGCCGCCTTTTTGCTCTTCAGGTTATTAAAGGCAAAATTTGCTGCTACTGTTCCTTGGAAAGGATCTATGAAGCAAACCCTATAAATATATTTTTTTACCTTATTGGTCTTGGGATCTACAGTAACTTTGGGATTGGTAGCTCCAGCAATCAAATATGGCTTCCTTGCCACCTCTGCTACGCTTGCCGCCGCAATAGCATTAGAACTGGAAAATGTCCCTGTAACTGCCACAACGTTATCTTGGGACAAAAGTTTAGTCATAGCATTTGCCGCTTCTGCCGGTTCAGACTTATTATCTGCTGCTACCGCTTCTAATTGTTTTCCCAGTACGCCGCCTTTAGCATTAATTTCTTTAATAGCCATTTTTGCCCCATTAGCAGCTGCTGTACCAATTGTAGCATTACCACCGGTCATTTCGTTGAGGAGGCCAATTTTTATTGTATTTTTATTTGCCTTTCCTCCACAACCAGCTAGGCTAGCCACCATTAGTGCCGTCATCATACTAACTGCCGCTAGTTTCAACAATCCTTTGTTCATTTTTCTTTCCCCCTTATAAAAATGTGACTTCCAGTTCTCATAAAAAAAGACCACCTTTGTCATGGGTAGGATTATATTACAATTTGCCGTCATTTTCAATGTTTTCTACTCAAAAAAATCTCACAAATACTTTGTTTTAAGGCCAAACATGTTTTATTTCGTGGACACATTGCTTTTTTGTGCATTTGCTAAATACACCTGTAATATTTTTTACATTTTTTACCCTTTTGAAGCCTAAAAAAGACCTAATTTTCGTATAGTTTCCCTTAGAAAGACTTTCGCAAAATTTGTCCATTTAAAAATATATTAGCAGCATATTTGACCTGCTCAAATATTTTGCCTATAATTAAGCTAGTTATAAGAGAAAGGTGTTGACCATGGACACAATTTCAAATTCAATAACAGGATTGTCGTTTACCCTGTTCGTTTTAATATGCTTGTCTGCTTTTTTCTCCTCATCAGAGACTGCATTATCCTCCTGCAGTAAAATCCGTTTAAAAAACATTGCTAAAACAGGTAACAAAAAAGCAGTCAAAGTACTTACGCTCATAGAGGATTTTGATAATGCCCTATCTACTATCCTCATTGGTAATAATGTCGTTAATATTGCCGCAGCTTCCATTGCTACCGTAGTTTTTACAGCTTTCTTTGGTTCTTCCGGCCTAGCAGTAGCTACAATTGTAATGACCATTATTGTCTTGATTTTTGGAGAAATATTGCCCAAGAGTTTTGCCAAAGACAGACCGGAAATTTTCGCCATGTGGTGTGCTCCCTATTTACATTTCCTTATAGTAGTATTTACACCACTAAATATCATTTTTAAACTGATGAAAGAACAGTTTCGCAATTTTTTTAATACCGGTGAACATAGGGGAATAACTGAAGATGAACTTATGATCATGGTAGACGAAGTAGAAAATGAAGGTGCTATTAATAAACAAGACAGCGAATTAATCAAATCTGCCATTGAATTTAGCGATATCCGCGTCAAAGAAATACTTACTCCCAGGGTGGATATTGTTAGTGTAGATATTAACGAAGGTAATGCGGCAGCCCTAAAGACTTTTACCACTCATGGATTTTCACGCTTGCCGGTATATAAGGAAAATGAAGATCAAATTATTGGTATTATTCATGCCAAAGATTTCTTTAGCCATTATATTAATAACCAAAACTTCCGACTGGAGCGAATTGTAAAAAATATTGCCTTTGTGCATAGTTCTACAAAAATTTCTTTGGTTTTGAAAACATTGCAAGATGCCAAAGTAGAAATGGCCATTGTTATCGACAGCTATGGTGCTATAAGAGGCTTAGTTACCACGGAAGATATTGTAGAAGAATTAGTAGGCGAAATTTGGGATGAACATGACAAAATTATTTCTACCTTTCATGAAATTGGCAAAGATAAATATTTGATTTCTTGTAATTCTAATTTGCAAAATGCTAATCTACATGACTTATTTAAATACTTAAAATTAGACATTGATCAATATAAGTTGGAAAACAACTCTATTAGCGGCTGGGTAGTAGAAACTTTAGGAGAAATACCTCATAAAGGTGATGACTTCACCTATCGCAATTTACACGTAACTATAAATAAAACCAATATGCATCGAGTCCTGGAAATTATCGTTGATATTGACCGCTCCCAAAAAACAGAATAATAAAAACTCCCCTATGAACTGCCTTCAAGGTTGGACAAAAATCCAACTTTTGAGGAGCAACTTCATTAAGGGAGTTTTTTTATACTATATATTTACGTCCTTTTTCCAACTTTTTAAAAACAAACTTACGCATCAAATCTACTATTACCATACTAAAAGACATAGCTACCACTATAATCCATTCTACCTTAGTCAAAGGTGTCATGCGCAAAACTTTACCGCCGATAAAAGTCAACACTAGCTGCACTATGACAATTAAAGCCATGATCTGCAAAAAACCCACATTTCTATTAATGTTTTTCAACAAATTCATGCTATTTACTCTAACATTAAAGGCGTTAAAAACAGCCATAAATACATACACACAAAAGAAACCAGTATAAGTGTAAATATGATCAGGAGCATTTCTAAACCAATGGTCAATAGTGGTGCTTTTGAAAAACAGTATTGCGATAAAAGTCATATAAGCCCCGGCTAAAAGAATATTTATAGCCATTTCTCTGCTAATAATAGGGGCTTGCCTATTCTTGGGTTTTTCCTTTAAGTATTCTGCTAAAGCAGGTTCTCCGCCAAAAGCTAAAGCCGCCATCGTATCCATAATTAAATTAATCCATAATATTTGAGTTATGGTCAAGGGCCTGGCAATGCCAATAAAAGGCGCAATTAGATTAATAGCTACTGCAGAAAAATTAATGGTTAACTGGAAAGTAATGAACTTACAAATAGAGTTATAAATAGTGCGTCCATACAAGATGGCCTTTTTTATACTTAGGAAGTTGTCATCCAAAATAACAATGTCTCCTGCTTCCTTTGCCACCTCGGTACCACTACCCATAGCAAACCCTACATCGGCCTTTTTTAGTGCAGGCGAGTCATTAACTCCATCTCCCGTCATTCCGACTACTAAGCCCAGTTCCTGTGACAATCGGACTAAGCGAGATTTATCCATAGGCAGTGCCCTCGCGACCACTCGTAAATCGGGAATATATTTTTTTACTTCCTCGTCACTAAGAGCCGCTAATTCGTCGGAAGTCCAAACGATATCTGTGGATTCTCGGAAAATCCCCGCATCTTTGGCTATAGCCATAGCAGTCTCCTTACGATCGCCTGTAATCATAACTACCTGTACCCCGGCATTTTGTACTTCCCCTATGGCCTCTATGGCTTCAGGGCGTACGTCATCGCGAATACAGGCTACTCCGATTAGGCGAAGGCCTTCTCCCGGCAATTTATCGCCTTCAAAAGATTGCGGATAGGTAAAGAGTCCTAACATGCGAATAGAATTCTCTGCAAAAGTAATCATCTTTTTATCCAGCGTCAGTTTAAGCTCAGCAGTTAAAGGGCACAAATTCCCGGCAGCGTCAAAATATTCCTGTGCATAATTAATTAGCTTATCAGGTGCTCCCTTGATTAAACAAAAATCATAACTTCCTCGTACATGTGCCAGAGAATACTTATTAAAGCTGTTAAATGGTATAAACCTAATCTTCTCTAAATTTAAATCCACATTATAACCCGATAGATAATTACTCAAAGCTACTTCCGTCATATTACCGCCAATAACTTTACCATCAGCTACGGCAGCTGAAGTGTTAAGCAAACAATTAGCAAAAGTCAGTTCTTTTATCTTATCGGGCAAATTACCAAACGAAGGAAAAGTCGTACCATCACCAATGAGAAAATCCACTACTTCTAACTTACCCTTAGTAATAGTTCCTGTCTTGTCTGTATAAAGGAGGTTTAAACTTCCTGCCGTCTCTATACCCGCTAACTTACGCACCAGTACATTATCTCTAAGCATTTTTTTCATATTAAGGGAAGATACTACAGCAATCATAAGAGGCAGTCCTTCCGGTACAGCCATTACTATAATTATGATTCCCAAAATTGCTGCTTGCACTAAATCTTGCAGCAATCCTGGAACATCAGCGAAATAAGCGCCTACACTAGGAGCACTAAATATATTATGCAGCATTACTGCCAAAACAATGAGCACACCGACGGAGTACCCAACTTTGCTAATTTGTCCTGCAAGTTCAGTTAACTTTACTTTTAAAGGGCTATCGCGTTCATCATCTTTTAGTTCTTGCGTAAGCTTTCCATATACAGAGCTATCCCCAATATCAATGGCACGCATAACGCCTTGTCCCTCAACAACTACCGAACCGCGAAAAAGTTTATTTGCATCTAAAAAATCAATATTACCAACACCCCAGGCAAAATCCTTGGGAGCTATTTGTTTATTAGCTTCTTCGCTTTCACCATTTAGGGTAGCTTGGTCAACTTTAATTTCTCCATCTAGCAAAATCCCGTCTACAGGAATTTTATCTCCTGCCTGCAAAATAATAGCGTCTGCAACAACTATATCATCAATGTGTACTTCTGTAGGAGCGCCATCGCGCCAAACTTTACAGCTAATAAGGCTTGCTTCTTCCTGCAGTTTTTGAAAGGCAGATTCATTGCTGTATTCCGAATAGGTACTAACAAAAGTCGCCAAAATAATGGCCAAAAAAATACCAGCTGTTTCAATCCAATCTCCGTGCCCTGTATACACAAAGACAATATTAATCAACAAAGCAAAAATCAAAATCCTAATTATAGGGTCCTGAAAGTTCAGCCATAGTTTATGCAGGAACGTTTCCTTAGGTGGCTGAGTTAAGCTATTATTTCCGTTTTTAGTTAGTGACTCCTGCACCTGTGCAGAGGTCAGTCCAAAATGTTTATATGTCATTTTACCTCCAATGTTTTGTGAAACACGCTACCATGTTTATGTAAATTTAGCTACCAATATAATACACATTATAGCATAAAAAAACGGCTCCTATATAAGGAGCCGTAGCTTTTTAGCTTAATTCCCCCAAATTTCTTTCATAAGTTTAGGGTACTCATCTGTAAGATGTTTCAGAATAACATCAATTACCGCATGAACTATATTGCAATCAAAGCTCTCTGCAGTAGCCGGCATACAACTATCTAGGCAAATATCTCCACCTTCGCCTACATAATATTTAAAAACCTTGAATTTCATATTGTAAGCATTTAAAATTCCCTCTACGGCTACTTTATTAGCATCAGTAACAACCTTTTCTGCTACACGAACTTGAAACATGGAATAAATGCTATCATCTAATACCAGCATAGAGGGTAATTTCTGTCCTGCTACTTCTAAAAACGCTCTAAAAACTACAGTATGAATTTCATTGTCTACTTCTTGTACACCGAAACATTCGATCTTATTTTCTTTTAAAAATGCTGACCATTTTTCTGCTTTTGCATTCATATCGACGACAACTCCTTAAATTAGGTTTGATATATTAGTCACTAGTATAACATAATTCCCTAAAATAATAAATTTTTTCTACTAAGAGAACTCTTTGCGACTATATGTACAAAAAAAAATATTGTATACAAATTGACTTATTTATTCCCTACAAATATAATATTTTTGTAATCTTTTTTTAAGGAGAGTGTTAATATGACTTTTTCTAAGTTGCCGCCTAAACAAGGTCTTTATGATCCTTGGTTTGAGCATGATGCCTGTGGTTTAGGTGTTGTTGCCAATATAAAAGGTAGGAAATCCAACAAAATATTACAGCAAGCTTTGGTAGTGTTGCGTAATATGGACCATCGTGGTGGACAAGGCGCAGACAGTAATTCCGGTGATGGTGCCGGCATTTTGTTCCAAATTCCCCACAACTTTTTTTATAAAGAATGTCTTAAAGAAAATTTGCTTTTACCCACCGAAGGTCAGTATGCGGTAGGTTTCATGTTTTTACCGCCAGACGTAGTAGAAAGGGAAAACACTCAGCGTCACTTTGAAAATATTGTCAAAGAAAACGGTCAAGAAATTATTGGTTGGCGTAAAGTTCCCGTTAACCCGGAAGTATTAGGCGATAATTCGCGTAAAAGTCAACCGGAAATGTCACAGGTCTTTATTAAAGCCAGTGAAAAAGTTTTAGAACGCCTCATAATAGATGAAAATGCTTTTGAACGCAAGCTCTATATTATACGCAGGGAAGCAGAAAATAAAATACGTTATGGTAATCTACGTGGAGGAAAATATTTCTATATTTCCAGTCTATCCTCACGCACCATCATATACAAAGGCATGTTAACTACAGTTCAGCTAACTAGCTTTTATCCTGATTTGCAAGACGAAGCTATGGAAACTGCTCTTGCCCTTGTACATTCACGTTTCAGCACCAATACTTTTCCCAGTTGGGAGAGAGCGCATCCGTACCGTTACTTAATGCATAATGGGGAAATTAATACCTTGCGTGGCAATATTAATTGGATGCGTTCACGTCAAACAATGTGTGGTAACAGTTTATGGGGAACAAACATAAAAAAAGTTATGCCTATTATTGATGAGACAGGCAGCGACTCCGGTATGTTTGACAACTGCCTAGAATTTTTAGTAATGAGCGGACGCTCTTTGCCCCACGCTGCTATGATGATGATTCCTGAGCCTTGGAGCAAAAATCCCCATACTAACCCTGACTTAAAGGCTTTCTTTGAATATCATAATTCGATAATAGAAGCTTGGGACGGACCGGCGGCAATGGCCTTTACTGACGGCCGTACTATTTGCGCGGCCCTAGATAGGAACGGACTGCGGCCTTCTCGCTATTATATTACTAACGACGACACTATTGTCTTGGCGTCAGAAGTCGGCGTAGTAAGCCTTGATCCCCTAACCATTGTGAAAAAAGATCGTCTACGCCCCGGCCGTATGCTCGTTATTGATACCATAGCAGGCCGCATTATTAGCAATGAAGAAATTAAGAATAAAGTTGCTAAGGAACATCCATATCGCAAATGGTTAGATGAAAATCTCATTAAATTAAAAGATATTAGTATTACTGCTCCTTTGCCCAAACCAGACCACGAAACCCTGCTGCGTCGGCAAATGGCTTTCGGCTATACATTAGAAGAACTAAACAAATTTTTAAAACCTATGGCTACACAAGCCGTAGATCCTATTGGCTCCATGGGAAATGACGCTCCCCTTGCGGTTCTTTCAGCTAAACCGCAGCTACTTTTTAATTATTTCAAACAACTTTTCGCACAGGTTACCAATCCACCTATTGACGTTATTCGTGAGGAAGTTTTTACTGATACTACAAGTGCAATCGGTCCTGAAAAAAATCTTATTGATCCACAACCCGATAGCTGTCAGCAAATTTCAGCAGAATCCCCTATCCTTAGTAACATTGAATTAGCTAAATTGAAAAACATCAAGCTTCCTAAATTTCAGTCGGCAATCCTGCCCATTTTGTTCCCTGTGGCAAATGACGGTCCCGGCCTAAAAAAAGCTCTAGATGAATTATGTAAACAAGCCGATAAGTTTATTGCTACCGGCAAATGCATCCTCATCCTATCAGACAAAGGCGTGGACAAAGACATGGCGCCTATTCCTTCTGTTTTGGCATGCGCGTGCCTTCACCACCATCTAATTCGCAATGGCACTCGCTTAAAAGCCAGTATAATTCTTGAATCGGCAGAACCTCGCGAAGTACATCATTTTGCACTGCTTCTAGGTTATGGCGCCAGCGGCATTAATCCCTATTTAGCCTTTGAAACTATTGATGACATGTGTTCCAATGGTATGATTAAAAACACCTCCTTTGAAAAAGCGACGGAAAATTATATTACCGCTTGTACTCACGGTATTGCCAAAGTTCTATCAAAAATGGGTATTTCCACCGTACAAAGCTATCGTGGAGCACAAATCTTTGAAGCCATTGGTATTAGCAATAAAGTTATAGATGAATATTTCACCGGAACACCGTCACGTATAGGCGGCATCGGCCTGGCAGAAATAGCACAAGAAGTGAAGATGCGTCACAGCCCAGCTTTTACCGAGCAAGCTTTGGGAAGCTGCGCTTATAATTCAGGTTCTGCTTATCAATGCCGGGATAAGGGCGAAAGTCATATTTTTAATCCCAAGACGATTTTCACTTTGCAGCATGCCTGCCGGGAAAACAATTATCAATTATTCAAGCAGTTTAGTAAAGAATTAAATAGCAGCGAACATGCAAACCAAAACTTACGCAACCTACTTTCTTTCTCACCGCAACGTCTGCCTATTCCCATTGAGGAAGTAGAATCTATAGAAAATATTTGCCATCGTTTCAAAACAGGTGCTATGAGCTATGGGTCTATCAGCAAGGAAGCCCATGAATGTTTAGCTATCGCCATGAACCTTATTGGCGGCAAAAGCAACACAGGAGAAG
This sequence comes from Acidaminococcaceae bacterium, assembly GCA_029004715.1. Classification (GTDB taxonomy): domain Bacteria; phylum Bacillota; class Negativicutes; order Acidaminococcales; family Acidaminococcaceae; genus JAAYAE01. Next base: position 34,267 of record JAQVYX010000008.1, read on the forward strand.
GCGGAGAAGATCCCAGCCGCTTCAAAGCTATGGCCAACGGTTATAGCAAACGTAGTGCGATTAAACAGGTCGCTTCCGGTCGTTTTGGCGTTACCAGCAACTATTTAGTTAATGCTGACGAAATCCAAATTAAAATCGCTCAGGGTGCAAAGCCCGGCGAAGGTGGTTATTTACCTGGTTCCAAGGTTTATCCTTGGATTGCCGAATGCCGTGGGACTACTGCGGGCATCGGCCTAATTTCTCCTCCGCCACATCATGACATTTATTCTATTGAAGACTTAGCCGAGCTTATTCACGACCTGAAAAATGCTAACCCAAGAGCACGCATTACAGTAAAATTAGTATCTGAAGTTGGTGTAGGTACAATTGCCGCTGGCGTGGTTAAGGCGTGTGCTGATGTTGTTCTTATTAGCGGTTATGACGGTGGTACCGGCGCTGCTGCCCGCACCAGCATTAACAATGCCGGTCTTCCTTGGGAATTAGGTTTGGTAGAAGCACATCAAACCTTACTTTTAAATAACCTACGTAACAGAGTTATTTTAGAAACTGACGGTAAGTTGCTTACCGGTCGGGATGTGATTATGGCCGCGCTCTTGGGCGCTGAAGAATATGGTTTTGCTACCGGGCCTTTGATTACCTTAGGCTGCGTTATGATGCGTGTGTGCAATTTGAATACCTGTCCAACCGGTGTAGCTACACAAGATCCAACTCTTCGCAAAAACTTTCATGGTAAACCTGAATATGTAGTTAATTTCATGCGCTTTATCGCACAGGAAGTCCGCGAGTACATGGCCATGCTTGGCTTCAAAACAATTAATGAAATGATTGGGCGAACAGAAGTTTTAATCGTCAAGAAAAATAGAAACTGGAAGGATAAGAATTTAGATCTTTCCTCCTTGCTCTACAAACCTGAGGTCGATCCTAATACCGAAAATTATTGTACGCAAAAACAAAACCATCACTTAGAAAAATCTTTGGATTCCCGAGAACTTTTAGCCATTTGTAAAAATGCTCTAGAAAACAAAACCCCTGTTAGTGTTACCCTGCCAATAAAAAACACAGACAGGGTAGTCGGCACTATTTTAGGCAGCGAAATCACCCGCAAATATGGTCTTAAGGGTCTGCCAAGTGACACTATTAAACTTGCCTTCAACGGTTCTGCAGGTCAAAGTTTTGGTGCATTCCTGCCACAAGGAGTGACCATGATTTTAACCGGCGATGCCAATGACCATGTTGGTAAAGGACTATCAGGCGGTAAATTGATTATTAAACCTTTTAACAGAGTATCCTTTGATCCACATGAAAATATTATTATAGGAAATGTAGCTCTTTATGGAGCTACCAGTGGTGAAGTATATATTCGCGGAATTGCCGGAGAGCGGTTTTGCATCCGCAACAGCGGCGCGACAGCAGTAATTGAGGGTGTAGGCGATCACGGCTGCGAATATATGACCGGTGGCACTGTAGTTATTCTAGGCACCACAGGGCGTAATTTCGCTGCGGGCATGTCAGGAGGTGTTGCCTATGTTTATGACACTAATGGTGATTTTGCGGACTACTGCAACAAGGAAATCATCCTCTTAGAGCCCTTAAGGGAAATAGGTGATAAGCTTACAGTCCAAAAGATGATTCTTAAACACGCTCAGTATACAGGGAGCACAACTGCGCAAAACATCTTAGCACAATGGGATACATGCTTAACTAAGTTTGTAAAAGTTATTCCCAAGGACTATAAACGCGTAACTGGACGCATGTTAGAATTATTACAGGAAGGTTATAGCGAACAAGATGCCGCACTAAAAACATTTGAGGAGGTACACGCATAATGGGAAACCCTACAGGCTTTATAAAATATTCAAGAAAAGAACTCTCTCTGCGGCCTGCCTTAAAACGTCTGCGGGACTGGAAGGAAATTAAATCCAGCACTCTAACGCATCGAGAAGCTTTGCAAGAACAAGCAGCTCGATGCATGGATTGCGGTATACCTTTTTGTCACAGCGGCATAATGCTTGGTCAGGCATTATCCGGATGTCCTTTACATAATCTTATGCCTGAATTCAATGATTTTGTTTATCAGGGCTTAGATGAATTTGCTTACGCCCGCCTAAACAAAACAAACAACTTTCCCGAATTCACTTCACATGTATGTCCCGCTCCCTGCGAGGGTGCATGCACTGCTGGATTAGTAAAGGACCCTGTAGCCATTAAAAACATTGAGCAATATATAATTGAAACCGCATTTGCCAAAAAATTAGTCAAGCCTAATAAACCTCTGCACCGCACCAATAAAAAAGTCGCCGTTATTGGCTCCGGCCCATCCGGCCTTGCCTGTGCCGACGAATTGAACAAATATGGGCATAGCGTTACCGTATTTGAGCGCTCCGACCGCCCAGGCGGACTTCTCATGTATGGGATTCCTAATATGAAGCTAGACAAAAAGCTTATAGAGCGTCGCGTTAATCTTATGAAAGATGGTGGAGTAGTCTTTTCCTTAAATAGTGAAATAGGATACAATGTATCTTCAGAAATGCTGCTGAAACAATATGACGCCATTGTACTGTGTACGGGAAGCCCCATCCCACGCGACCTTCCTATACCTGGCAGAGAATTAACTGGTATTCATTATGCCAAAGACTATCTCGCTGCTGCTACCAAGAGTCTTTTGGATTCTGGTGGTAAAGATGGTAAAGCCATTACAGCTAAGGATAAAGACGTAGTTGTTATTGGCGGTGGCGATACCGGGACTGATTGTGTTGCTACGGCTATTAGACAGGGATGCAAAAGTATACGGCAATTTGAAATTATGCCCTGCCTGCCGCATTCTCGTACGCCCAATAATCCTTGGCCAGAGTTTCCAAGAATCTTCAAAACCGATTATGGTCAGGAAGAAGCAATCGCTCTCTACAAAGAAGACCCTAGGCAATACTGTATTACCAGCAAAAAATTTATGGGTAGTACAAATACAGTAGAACAGCTAGAAATTTGTCAAGTTGAATGGAAAAAAATTGACGGACGCATGGTTCCTCAAGATATAAGAAATACCAAGGAAATCATTCCCGCACAATTAGTTTTATTAGCTATGGGCTTTGTGGGTACTGAACAGAAGATTTTTGATGAATTCAAGCTTACAAAATCAGCCCAGAATAATATTGAAACTACAGAAGAAGATTTTACAACTTCTATTTCCGGTATATTTGCCGCAGGAGATGCCAGACGAGGTCAAAGTCTTGTTGTATGGGCTATTAGTGAAGGCAGACGTGCCGCCAGCGCTGTTAACAACTATTTAAAATCATAACCGCCGGCTCAGCCGGCGGTATGTGCAGCACCTATAAGGTGCTCTTACCTGCCACATCTTAAGATGTACTGAATTAGTTCGCCAATCGCACATCTTTCCCGAATTAGGCCCCTTGGGCCTTTTTCTTATTTATTCTCTTTTACCGGCTCACCCGTGAACGGGTCTACATACTCTTTCAGCGAGATTTTGTCTGTGGTGATATCATCCTGTAGCTGATTCCTAACATATTCCTCTATCCTTTTGCTGTTTTTCCCTACTGTATCTACATAATACCCCCTACACCAGAAATGCCTGTTTCCATATTTATATTTTAAATTGGCATGTCGGTCAAATATCATAAGAGAACTTTTCCCTTTCAGATACCCTAATATTTGGGATACGCTATATTTAGGTGGTATTTTCACTAGCATATGAACGTGATCAGGACAACACTCTGCCTCAATTATTTCTACTTCTTTTCTCTGGCATAACAGCCTTAATATTTTTCCTATATCCAATCTTATTTTCCCGTATATTACTCTTCTCCTATACTTCGGAGCAAACACTATATGATATTTGCAGTTCCAACTACTGTGTGATAAACTTTGACTGTCCAATCTGGATACCTCCTCTGTTATTTATGTGTGGTTGGCGAACCAACACTATTTTAACATTGGAGGTTTTTTCTGCTAAAGCTATTGAATCTCGCCGGCATAGCCGGCGGTTTATTGTTTCTTCGCTCCCTTGTCGCTCGAAACCATCGCTAAAGCAAAATATACAATCATAACCGCCGGCTCAGCCGGCGGTATGTGCAGCACCTATAAGGTGCTCTTACCTGCCACATCTTAAGATGTACTGAATTAGTTCGCCAATCGCACATCTTTCCCGAATTAGGCCCCTTGGGCC
>JAQVYX010000009.1 GCA_029004715.1 Acidaminococcaceae bacterium
AAGTTATAAAAAAAAGAGTACATCCTGTATTCCAAAAAGACTTAATGGCCTTTGTTGCAAGTAGAGAAATGATTAAGCTATATGAATCTGGAACAACAGAGGTTTACAAAGAGTATTTACGTACAGATAATGAACATAGTGGCAGCCAATGGTATAAAAATAGGTATAGTTTTGCACGAAATCCCCTAAATGGGCATATAATGCTGTTTATTGTGGTGAAAAATATTCATGCAGAAAAATTGGCGGAAGTTAAAATAAAATATGCCGCTGAACACGATGCTTTGACGGGAGCTTATAATAGAGGGGCGTTAAGCAGGCTTGCTAAGGACAAACTTGAAAGGTTGGGTGATGATAAGTATACAGCCTTTGTTATTTTCGATTTAGATAAATTCAAAGAAGTTAACGATACATATGGTCATCAAAAGGGTGATCAAGTTTTGTGTACTTTAGTTAAAACAATCCATAGAGTTTTCCGCAGAGAAGATTGTGTTTGTCGTTTAGGCGGAGATGAATTTGCCGTGCTGCTGGAAGGAATGGGAGACGAGGCATTGCTGCTCAAAAAAGCTAAGGAGATTTGCAAGAGTATTGCCAATGAGCATTTTCATTTAACTACAGCACCGGTGACTTGTTCGGTGGGGGCAGCTATAGCTCCGCAACATGGTATTACTTTTGAGGAGTTATATAAACATGCGGATGAAGCATTATATTTAATAAAAGATAAAGGCAGAAATGGTTATTGTTTGTATGGACATGACCCTACAAAATTGGCTTGATAAACTTTTCTTAGGTCGTAAGCAAATAAAACTAAATATTCTGATAATTGCTTGCATTTTATAAATTTTAGAGTTATAATTTAGGCGATGATAGGGCTGGATTTAAATAGGTGGAGAAGGATCGGAAGATGTGAAGATGGTTTTCTTTTCATTGAAGAGTTATTGCTCGGAATAGTCTAAAGTGGGATTTGTCCTTCTAGCCTATTTTTATACAAGGGGTAGGTGATACTTGCCTACCCCATTGTTTAGAGGCAACACCTGGGAGGGTGTTTGGTGACGTGGTCGCCTTACTCATTCCGTATGTTCATAGTATTTGGAAAATGTTTGATTATTAACTTGGTGGTCGCGTCAAAAAAAGAAGGTAGAGGGGATAAAATCCTCTACCTTCTTTTTTGTCTTTTAATCTAATAATTAGAATGGTATTTTTTAGGGAAGTTTAATTGTTCAGCAAGTTTTTGACAATATTTTCTAAAGCCATATTTGTTTCTTTGCTTAATTTATCTAGGGGGTCACCATTGTCATCGCTTTCAACAATCTGCGGGTCAATAGGAATTTTTCCTAAGAAAGAAATATGCTTTTCAGCAGCCAATTTTTCGCCGCCACCACTTTTAAAAATATTGTGCACGGTATGGCAATTAGGACAAACAAAACCACTCATGTTTTCGATAATGCCGGCAACGGGAATTTTTGCCAATTCACAGAAATTCAGAGACTTACGCACATCGGCTAGGGCTATTTCCTGAGGAGTAGTAACCACTATGGCTTTGGCATCAGGAATAGTTTGGACAACGGTTAAAGGTTCATCACCGGTCCCGGGCGGGCAGTCGATAATTAAATAGTCAAGTGGTGACCACTTAGTGTCAGCCAAGAATTGACGAATTACACCAATTTTTATCGGGCCACGCCAAATAAGGGCGGCGTCATTATCGGCAAGAAGACCCTGCACGGTCATTACTTCTAAATTATCCTTGTACTGGTATGGCAGCATTTTATTTCCCACGGTATTAATTGGGATACCGGTTAAACCAAGTATGCCGGCAATACTAGGACCGTGAAGATCAACATCTAAAAGTCCAACCTTAAAGCCTTTTTTACTTAAAAGTACTGCTATATCAGCAGCTACGGTGCTTTTACCTACGCCACCTTTACCACTCATTATCACCAATTTGTTTTTTACTTGGCTTAAAAATTTTTCAATATTGAGGTCTTGTTCACTGGGTTCAGGCTTGTTATTGCAGCTAGTACAATCCTCGTGCGAACAGTTATCGCATTCTGACATTATGATTCCTCCTTCAAAAAGTTTTAGTATAACTGGTATAATTATAGGTTAAATTTAAGATTGTTGCAAATAATATGATATAGGGAAAAAATAAATGGCTAACTTCGTTTTGTTTTCGTGTATAATAAAAGATAGAAAGATAAGGAGGGAAAAAATGAAATTAATACATATTTATAAAAAAATGGTACTGGCAATCGCTATAACTGCTTTGTGTTTAAGTTCGACATTGGTGTCTGCTCAGGAGCGCAAAACGCTTTTGGCCGATGGGGAGCTTTTTACTGTGGCGCGGGTTATGGATACCGGTAAAATATTATATGAAAACACGGCCAATAGTACTTGGGTTTGGCAGGGAACTAGCGGTTATCCTTTAGGTTTATCTTTCGGCGTAATTGTAAACAAGGCCAATACAAGAACAAATATGGTTGAGAAAAAACATAATTTTAAGGCGAAAGTCTCTACGGAATCCATATTACTGGCGCAGGAGGCCAAAGCTAGTTGCGTTGGTAAGTCTTATGAAAATAAATTAATTCTTTATGGTACTACAGGTGAGAGCGAGGCTAAAACTGCGGTAGCTATTAATAAGGTGGAATTATTTGGCAGGTTGCTTAATGTAACAATAGCCTTGAGAAATGTAGCACCTAATATTTCTTTACCTAAAGCTTTGACTTATCAAGAAGCCAAGCAGACTATTTCTTTTAAAAAATTGCCTAAATTTGGTAATTTGCGTGTACGTTTTGTAGATATGAAGGGCAATACGTTAAAAATAGAAGACGTTGTACTTGGACGCTAAGAGTTAGGAGATTTTCTTAATGGATTTACACTTATTAGTTATAACGTCCATAGCTGTTTTTGCTGCAACCATGTTTCAAACTATAGCAGGATTTGGATACGCAATTATAGGCGTTCCTCTTCTTTCCGGTATTTTAGGTATTAAGGAAACCGTAATTTTTCTTTTGATAGGTAGCGTTTACATGCGCATTTATGTAGTGTTTAAAGTGCGAAAAGAGCTAGAATTTGGTATGGTTAAACGTATATTTTTAGGGGCTATGGTTGGAATTATTCCGGGGAGTATGATGCTTAGATACTTAGATGGTAATTCTTTGCGTATTGTTTTGGGTGTGACCTTAATTTTGGCGGTTATAGTTTTAAAATCTAATTATCGTTGGCATACGGTGCATGAGAAATTAGAGCAATTTTGTTTTGGAGTTATTGGTGGTTTTTTCAATGGATCCACCAGTGTAGGCGGACCTCCTATAGTGCTTTATATGCTCAATGCTCAACAACCTAAAGAAAAAATGCGCGCCAATTTATTTTTATATTTTCTTATGACAAATATTTTTACGATGTTAGTTTGGCTTATCCTTGGAAGCGCACATTTTTCTGATATAGTGGGGTTGCCATTGTGGACATTACCGGCAGCTTTTCTTGGTATTTATGCCGGAGAAAAGATTTTTTTCCATATTAACCAGCATTTATTTAACCGTATTGCTATGGCTACGATTTTGCTTAGTGGTTTAAATATGATTTACAAAGGTTTTAAGCTGTAATATTGTTAACAGTTTGAGCTATGTTTTTGGGTGCTAACTTTTTTTTCTTGACAGGTAATAATTTTGGGGTTAAGATTACACCAATTAGTTTAACTAATTAACTACAAAGGGCGGTACTTATAGATGAATACTCAAAATACAATGAATTGGACAACTGAATTTGCGTTTACTTTTGACCAAAGCTATTACTTTAGCGTTGGTTATTTTACTTGCGCACAATTTCATAGTTCTAATTCCGTAGCGAGACATCATAAATAGGCGGCAGCTTGTTGTGGCCTTTAACTAAAGATTGGTTATGATACAGACTCTTTGCGAGTCTGTTTTTTTTATTCAAAATTAACATAAAAATTTAAGGGAGAGTGTTGAAAATGATTATTGTAATGAAACCAGGGGCACCATTAGAAGAGTGTAATAAAATAAAAACAGGGTTGGAAAAACAAGGGTTTTATATTAATGAAAGTCGTGGTGTTAATTTTTGTATCTTTGGTGTAGTTGGCGACACAAGTATGGTGGATAAACGCCGTATCAGTGCTAATGATTGGGTAGAAAAAATTATGGCAGTGCAGGAACCCTATAAACGTGCTAATCGTATGTTCCACCCGGAAAATACAGTAGTGGATGTCTGCGGTCAAAAAATTGGTGGAGAAAAGTTGGCTATTATTGCAGGACCTTGTTCCATCGAAACTTCAGCTCAAATGGATATAGTGGCAGGAGCGGTAAAATCGGCAGGAGCTAATTTTCTACGAGGAGGGGCTTTTAAGCCACGTACTTCACCTTATTCTTTCCAGGGTTTAAAGGAAAAAGGACTAGATATGTTAGTAGAAGCCGGGAAAAATAGTGGGCTACCCATAGTTACCGAAATTATGTCTATAGATAAAATCGAGAAATTTGTTGAATGTGTAGATGTTATACAGGTAGGTGCACGCAATATGCAAAACTTTGAACTTTTAAAAGAATTAGGTAAAACCAATGTTCCGATTTTACTTAAACGGGGGCTATCAGCTACTATCGAGGAGTGGCTCATGTCTGCAGAATATATTATGTCTGGTGGTAATGATAATGTTATTTTGTGTGAGCGGGGAATTCGCACATTTGAAACTTATACTCGTAACACTTTGGATCTTAGCTCTATTCCTGCAGTAAAAAAATTAAGTCACTTACCTGTTATAGTTGATCCAAGCCATGCAGCCGGAATGTGGTGGATGGTAGAGCCCTTGGCAAAAGCGGCAGTAGCTGTCGGAGCCGACGGACTTATGATTGAAGTGCATAATGATCCGGAAAATGCTTGGTGTGATGGTGGGCAAAGTTTAAAACCGGAGAGATTTGCGCTTTTAATGCAAGAGTTAGAAAAAATTGCAGCTATTGTAGATAGAAAAATTTAAAGGGGGAAAGTTATCGTGATTATTGTATTAAAACCTGGTGCACCGCAAGAAGAATGTCAGAAAATAAAAAATATTTTACTAAAGAATAATTTCCAAATTAATGAAATTGTTGGCGTTAACATTACTATTTATGGTGTGATTGGCGATACTAGCACTTTTGATCCACGCAGTATTACGGTTAATGACTGGGTGGAGAAGGTAATGCGAGTGCAAGAACCATTTAAAAGGGCTAATCGCATGTTTCACCCAGAGGCTACTGTCATTGATGTTAGCGGAGTCAAATTTGGCAGCAAAAAATTAGCAGTAATCGCCGGTCCCTGCTCAATTGAGACTACAGGGCAAATAAATGGAGTGGCTGCTTCCGTTAAATCTGCAGGAGCAACTTTGTTGCGGGGGGGAGCTTTTAAACCACGTACTTCACCATATTCTTTCCAGGGCCTAAAAGAAAAGGGCTTAGATATGCTTGTAGCAGCAGGTAAGTCGAATAAATTACCTGTCGTTACAGAAATTATGTCCATTGATAAAATAGAAAAATTTGTCGACTGTGTTGACCTAATTCAAGTAGGTGCACGCAATATGCAAAACTTTGAACTTTTAAAAGAATTAGGTAAAACTAATGTTCCGATTTTACTTAAACGGGGGTTATCAGCTACTATCGAAGAGTGGCTTATGTCCGCAGAATATATAATGTCTAGTGGTAATGAAAATGTTATACTTTGTGAAAGAGGTATTAGAACTTTTGAAACTTACACCCGTAATACTCTAGATCTTAGTGCTATACCGGCAGTAAAGAAGCTGAGCCATTTGCCGGTTATAGTAGACCCTAGTCATGCTGCAGGTATGTGGTGGATGGTAGAGCCCTTGGCAAAAGCAGCAGTAGCAGTGGGCGCCGATGGACTTATGATAGAAGTGCATAATGATCCTGAAAATGCTTGGTGTGATGGGGCGCAAAGTCTTAAACCTGACCGTTTTGCTAATCTCATGAAAGAACTTTCTGAGATTGCGGAAATAGTTGGAAGAGAACTATAATGTAGGTAGATTGTTTAAAGGTGGGCTCGCTATTTTGAAGAAAAAATTGCAGGATATAAATTTTGCTATTATAGGCTTAGGTCTAATTGGCGGTTCGTACGCAAAAGCGTTAAAAAATTTAAAAGTTAAAAATATAATTGGTGTAGATAGTAACCCTATTGTAGCTATGATGGCTAAAGATGAAGGGGTTATAACGGAAACCTGTATTGATTCTATGGAAGCCTTGCAAAGGGCGGATGTTATTATTTGTGCTTTGTATCCTGATGCTGTAACGGATTTCGTCAAGGAAAACGTGCAAAATTTCAAAAAAAATATAATTTTTACCGATGTTATGGGCATTAAAGGTGATCTTCTAGAAGAGGTGGACAAGTTTTTGGGACCAGGTCACGATTTTGTTGCAGGGCATCCTATGGCTGGACGCGAAGGGCAAGGATATGGACAATCAGCTGCCGAAATTTTTAATGGTTCTAATTACATAGTTGTTTCCAGAGCTCAGAATAAAGAAGAAAATATAGCTTGGCTAAAAAGTTTTGCTTATGCTTTAGGCTGTAAAGACGTAGTGGAAGTAACACCTAAAGAACATGATGAAATCATTGCTTATACCAGCAATTTACCTCATGTTATGGCTGTAGCTCTCGTTAATAGTGAATCTATGAACTCGAATAGCAAGCATTTTATCGCTGGGGGGTTTCGAGATGCTACGCGAGTAGCGGATATAAATGTAGCTTTGTGGGCAGATTTATTTATGCATAATAGAAAAAATGTGGTAGCAGAAATAACTAAATTGCAAAAACAATTAGGAATTTGGGAAAGAGCGCTGGCAACAGGTGACAGAGAGGGAATTGAACATATGATGAGTATTGCTAAGGAAAAGAGGAAGGAGCTGTTCAATGCCAAAAATTTCCGTTGATTTAGGGAAAAATTCATATGATATTCTCATTGCTAAAGGTGTGTGGAGCGAAATTGGGGTGAAAATTCACGCCCTATCTTCTGCAGATAAAATTGCTATTATTACAGATTCCAATGTGGAAAACCTTTATGGCAAATATTTGCAGCAGCAACTTGCTGCAGAAGGGTTTCAAGTTAGTTGCATTACCATAGCACCGGGAGAAACTAGTAAGAATTTAGAAGTTTTGGGGCAGGTATATGCTGCTTTAGCTAATTTTGGCATAACACGCGGAGATCTTATTGTCACATTAGGTGGTGGGGTACCTGGAGATCTAGGCGGTTTTGCTGCAGCAACTTTTTTACGTGGTATTGATTTCATTCAAATTCCTACAACCCTTTTGGCTCAAGTTGACAGCAGTGTTGGTGGAAAGGTAGCTGTTGATTTGCCTGCCGGTAAAAATTTAGTCGGGAGTTTTTATCAACCCAAAGCTGTTTTTATTGATCCGATATTACTAAATACTTTGCCACTTAGATATTTACATGATGGTTTGGCAGAAGTTATTAAGTATGGTGCTTTTGGTGATGAAAAACTTTGGTCTATGTTAGAAGGAATATATAGCGATGCAAAATTACTGGCTAATATTACAGAAATTATTGCTGCTTGTTGCACAATAAAAGCTCGCATAGTAAAAAATGATGAGTTCGATTTAGGGGAGCGTATGCTTTTAAATTTTGGACATACTATTGGTCATGCAGTAGAAAAATGTTATGACTATGAAAAATATACCCATGGTGAAGGTGTGGGCATTGGTATGGTTAGGTTAACAGAACAAACTGAAAAACTAGGCCTTACTGAACAAGGAACCAGCAAGCGGTTACGTGCCATATTGGCTCAATATAAATTGCCGACGGATGTAGAGTTAAGCCAAAAGCAGATTATGGATGTTATTAATTTAGATAAGAAAAAAAATGGAAGTAATATTACCCTTATTGTTTTAGATAAAATTGGTTCAGGGCGTTTATTAAAAATAGCTTATGTAGATTTAGCAAAATATATTGTTTAGGAGTTTTTATGACAACATTGCGTTTAATACCGACTAATTTAAAAGGTCAGGTAATAATTCCTTCTTCTAAAAGTATGGGACATAGGGAACTTATTTGTGCAGCACTTGCTGAAGGCAAAAGTATAGTAAATAATATCAGTATGTCAGAGGACATCAAGGCTACTTGTAGAGCAATGGAAGCCTTAGGAGCGCATATAGATTGTAATCAAGATAATAGTGGAAGAATGAATTTTACTGTCAAAGGCGGGGTGCTGGGTGCACATGAACAGACAATAGATTGTGGGGAGTCAGGGTCAACCTTGCGTTTTATAATTCCCGTAGCGGTTTTAGGTCAAGAGAAAATAAGTTTTAACGGTCATGGGAAATTAGTGACTAGGCCGTTACAGCCTTATTATGATATTTTTGACAGGCAAGGTCTTATGTATACTACTACAAAAGAAGGTTATCTGCCCTTAACAGTCCAGGGCCCGTTGCATGCGGGTGAGTATATATTACCGGGCAACGTTAGTTCACAGTTTATTAGTGGCTTGCTTTTTGCGTTGCCACTTTTGACAGGCAATTCTGTTTTGCTAATTACGGGGGTATTAGAGTCCCAAAGTTATGTTTTGATGACTTTAAGTGTCTTAGCTAAATATGGAATTCAAATTAAACACATAAATTATAAACGCTATGAAATCAGGGGGTGGCAAAAATATTTGCCTAGGACGACAAGTGTAGAAGGAGATTTTTCCCAAGTAGCTTTTTGGCTGGTTGCCGGAATCTTGGGGGGGAATATTAGTTGCCTGGGTATGGAAAAAGACTCTTTGCAGGGAGATAAAGTTATTATAGATATCCTGCTTGCTATGGGGGGAGCTGTTAATTATGAGGGTAATAGTCTTTCTGTAAAACCTGTGAGGACAAGAGGGATTGTTATTGATGCAGCTAATTGTCCGGATCTTATCCCGATTCTTGCGGTGTTAGGTGCGTTAAGTAAGGGACGAACGGAAATAATTAATGCCGGGCGCTTGCGTATTAAGGAGTGTGACCGCTTGGCGGCTATAACAAGGGAGCTCAATAAAATTGGTGCTAAGATTATCGAGTTGCCTGCAGGCCTTATAATAGAAGGCATAGATAATTTCACCGGTGGCGTGGTAGATTGTTGGAACGATCACCGTATTGCAATGAGTTTAGCCGTGGCTAGTATTAGGTGCACAAAGCCGTTAACACTTACTGGTACAGAATGCGTAGCGAAATCGTATCCGAAGTTTTGGGAGGATTTTGCCAGTTTAGGAGGAAATTATGAGCAGTGTATTTGGCGATAGAATAAAAATGACAATTTTCGGAGAATCCCATGGACCTGCAATTGGATTGGTTATAGATGGTCTGCCTGCGGGAGTAGAATTGGATTTGAATGCTATTGATAGGGAAATGGCTAGACGTGCTCCCGGTCGCAATGAATTGTCTACCGCCCGTAATGAAAAGGATGCTTATGTTATTGAAAGCGGTTTTTTTGCAGGCAAAACAACCGGCATGCCTCTTTGTGCCTTGATTCATAATAAAGATCAGCATTCTAAAGATTATAGTATATTGCAAAATGTTATGCGCCCCGGGCATGGAGATTATGCAGGCAGAATAAAATATGCTGGGTTTAATGATTATAGAGGAGGGGGAAGTTTTTCCGGACGTTTAACGGCACCTTTAGTTTTCATGGGAGCAGTGGCAAAACAACTTTTAAAAGTTAAAGGGATTATAGTAGGTGCTCATGTGGCTAGTGTGGGCGGCGTTTGTGATAAAAACTTTAATCCTTTAGGAGAAAGGGCAGAAGTACTAACAGGGCTGGCCGAAAAAGTTTTTCCCGTTTTAGAAGATACTATGGGGAAAACTATGATAGATACTATTATGAGAGCAAAACAGCAAAAAAATTCTGTGGGAGGCACAATTGAATGTATGGCTATAGGAATTCCGGTGGGGCTAGGGGAGCCATATTTTGATTCAGTAGAAAGTCGTCTTGCTCATGTGCTTTTTTCTGTACCGGCTGTAAAAGCTGTAGAATTTGGCAAGGGTTTTGCTTTAGCTGCTATGTTAGGTAGTGAAGCTAATGATCCTATGTACATGGTTGGCAGTGAGGTGGCGGCAAAAACTAATAATAATGGCGGAGTTTTAGGTGGGATTACCAATGGGATGCCGTTAGTTTTCAAAGTTGGGATTAAGCCAACACCTTCTATCGCCTTACCTCAAGCTACGGTAGATTTTGCTAAAAAAAGCGATACTATCTTGGAGATAAAGGGTAGACATGATCCTTGTATTGTTTTAAGAGCTGTGCCTGTTATTGAGGCTGTTACTGCTTGGACAATTTTAGATTTGCTTTTAGCAGCGAATAGGAGTTTATAATATGGGTGAGAAACTAGATTTAGGTAAAATAAGGACGGACATTGACCGTATTGATGAAGAGATAGCCCACCTTTTTGAAGAACGCATGGAAACAGTAAATAAGGTGGCTGAATATAAGAAAGCCAATAATTTGCCGGTTAGAGATGAGGCGCGAGAAGCTGTTGTTTTGGGAAAATGTAAACAACGTGTGCAAAATTCTGCTTATGCTGATGGCTTGCGCAAAATCATGGCGCAAATAATGGATATTTCCGTGGACCAAGAGAAAAAACTTTTAGCGGAAACAAAAGCGCGCAAGAGTGTAATTTGGTCGCAAGGAACTGTTGTACCGGTTGGATATCAAGGTGTAGCCGGGGCTTACAGTTATTTGGCAGTCAAAAAATATTTTGCCAAAGCTGATATTTCTATCAATAATTACATGTTATTTGAAGATGTGACCAAGGCTGTGCGCGAGGGGAAAATAAAGTATGGTGTTTTGCCCATAGAAAATTCTTCCACCGGTGGTATTACGGAAGTCTACGATTTGATTAGACAGTATAACTGCTATATTATAGGGGAACAGTGTATAAAAGTGGAGCACAATTTAATGGCTTGGCCAGGAACTAAGTTGGAGAATATAACTGAAGTTTATTCTCATCCTCAGGGTTTTTCTCAGTGCCGTCCATTTTTTCGTCAATACCCCAAGATGCAGCAAATTCCTTATTTTAACACGGCGAAGGGTGCAGAATTGGTTAGCAAAGAAAAAACAAATTATATGGCAGCCGTGACATCCAAAGAAGCTGCTAGTATCTATGGCTTAGAAATTTTAGCTGCCGGTATTAATGCTAATACCAATAATTATACAAGATTTTTTATTATTGCTGCCGAACCTGTAAAAAGCAAGGAAGCCAATAAAATAACTATGGTAGTAGCACTAAAACATGAGCCGGGTTCTTTATACCGCCTGCTTAGTTATTTTCAAGCAGGCGGATTGAACTTACTTAACATTGAATCTCGTCCTATTGAAGGTAAGTCTTGGGAATATTTTTTTCATATTGACGTTAGTGGTAACTTAGAGGAATCACCCGTGCAGGAGGCTTTGGAAAAAATAAAAAAAGAGGCAACTGAGTGTAAAATCTTGGGAAATTATATTGCTGACAAAATATGAGGTGAAATATGGAATTTGCTTTATTGGGGGAAAAATTGGGACACAGTCTTTCTCCGCAAATACATAACTTAATATTTCGCAAATTGGGCATAGAAGGCAAATATGACTTGCTGGAAATTAAAAAGCAGGACTTGGATGACGCTATAGAACGATTAGAGGATAAATATATTGGTGTTAATGTAACAATACCATATAAGATTGCAGTGATGAAAAAGTTAACTTTCATTTCACCTGAGGCAAAGGCTATTGGCGCGGTTAATACAATATATTTTTCTAAGGGTGAAAGACGTGGCTATAATACAGACTACTTTGGGTTTGGCCGCTTGCTCGAACACAATGCGGTTACTCCTTTGGAAAATAAAGATGTTGTGGTGCTAGGTAGCGGAGGAGCGGCGCGTGCAGTATTACAATATCTTGTTGATAGTGGGACCAAAAGTATTACTGTTGCCACACGCAGCCCGCAAGATGCGACTAAGAAGTTTTCTAATTTTGAGGCCTTACCAAAACTGAAATTTGTAAGTTATGAGCAGCTTATTGAGCAAAAAGGCGGAGCGCTTATTGTCAATACAACACCGGTAGGTATGTATCCTTATATAGATGGATCACCACTCCCGCAAGAAGTAGTAGCAAGGTATGCATCAGCAGTTGACCTTATTTATAATCCTGTGGAAACACTTTTTATGAGTTATGCGAAAGCTGCGGGACGGAGCACCTGCAATGGTTTTTATATGCTGGTAGCCCAAGCTGTAGCAGCCGAAGAAATTTGGCTGGGGCGAGAAATACAGGCAGGACTTATTGCAAGTATTGCCCAAGAAATACAAGGAGTATAACGTGAATAATATTATTCTTATTGGTATGCCCGGATGTGGTAAAACGACTATAGGACGAGCATTGGCTAAAAGCCTTGGACGCAGTTTTTTTGATGCCGACCAAGTGCTAGAAGATATTTCAGGCCAAACAATTTCTGAACTTTTTGCCGAGGGCGAAGAAGTTTTTCGTGAAGTGGAAAGTGAAACTATAGTATATTTAGCTTCGAAAGTAAGAAGCGTTATAGCTACCGGTGGCGGCGTGGTAACGAAAGAAGAAAACATGTTGGTTTTGCGGGAGTCTGGGTGCCTTATTTTTCTAAATCGTTCCCCAGAGCAAATTATTAAAGATTTGGACATTACAACTAGGCCTCTATTGTCGGAAGGTAAAGAAAAGATATATAATATTTATGCCAAGCGGATAGAGCTTTATCGTAAATATGCTGATTATGAAGTTGGTTGTGGCGTGGAATGGGGCAGCATTCTACCTGAAATTTTAGCGATAGTGAAAGAGGTGGGTGTATGAGGATTTTGGTTTTAAATGGACCTAATATAAACTTATTAGGTACTAGGGAACGAGAAGTTTATGGGCAGGATGATTATGTGGCTTTATGTCAATATATTCAAAGTGCGGCTCAGAAGTTAGATGTAGAAGTTGAAATTAAACAATCAAATAGTGAGGGTGAGTTAGTAACTTTTATTCAAGATGCATTAGATAATTTCGATGGTATCGTTATTAATCCGGCTGCTTATACTCACTATAGTATCGCTATCTTAGATGCTTTAAAGGCTGTTAATCTGCCTGCTATAGAGGTGCATATAAGCAACATTCATACGAGGGAAGAATTTAGGCATCACTCTGTTACTGTTGCAGGCTGTTTAGGTCAGATTTGTGGTTTGGGTTTTGCTGGTTATAGTTTGGCTATGAGGTATTTAGCTGCTCATGTAGCGGCTGAATAAATTTTTCTGGGTTGTCTAATGGGAAAAACCATTTATCACGGTTAAGCACTAACCGTGATAAATGGTTTTTATTTGGTTAAAAATTTCAATTGAACTAATTAAACGTTATTTTCAATATATATACTGGTACTTGGATAAGCGGCCGAGGTGCCAACTTCTTCTAGAATTCCTAAAATGTCAAAGTTGACTTTTTCTTTAGCATATGTATAAGAGGTATAATCGGTAAAGTGTGAATAACAAATTATACGTATATCTAAACTGCTATTGTTCATTTGATTAAAAACAACAAGAATGTCTTCATCACAAATATCATCATTTTTAATAAGGCTTTCTTTTGCTTTCTGTACAATCTCATGTAGTTGTGCCTGCGTTGTTTTGTAAACAACACCAATAGTAATATCAATACGTCGTTTATTACGTTTAGTATAGTTAATAATGGGAGTATTGGTAAGCAAAGAATTGGGAATATAAACTAAAGCTTGTTCTATAGTGCGAATGCTGGTACTGCGAAAAGCTATTTGTTCGACGGATCCTTCGATATTGTTACAAACAACCCAGTCGCCCACGCTAAAGGGTTTATCTGCTAAAATTATCATGCCCGCGAAAATATTAGAGAGAGTATCTTTGGCTGCAAGGGAAATCGCCAAACCGCCTAAAGACAGACCGGCTATAAACCCGTTAATATCGTAGCCCCACTCGCTGATTATCATGGCTGCGCCCAAGACAACAAGAATTGTATGAAAAAAAGCGGATAACATGTTAGAAATGGAAGCATATACCTTGAAACCCAATTTGTTTAATAAATGTCTAAATAAACTATTTGTAGATGCAGATAAATTATACGCTATCCAGAAAATACAAAATATCACACAGGTATGTACGCTCTTAATTACTATAATGTTTTCAGTTATATAAAAAAGGGGGGATACTTTGAGCATCAGGTAAAAGCCAAGAACTATAATTATTACACGAGCAGGCTTGTCAAAGGCATTGGCGATATCATTGTCGGTATAAAGGGGTAATTTGTTTGTCACTATTTTTACTATGCGCAAAAACAGCCAGTGGAATAAACCGAATAGTAGCAAAAAAAATATGAACACTAACAAGGGTAAGAACCATTGCTCAATGTCGGTAAAAACGTTCACTAAAACCCCTCCTTTGTATAAGCTTATTTTAACATTGAAAAACATAAAGCACAAGAAAAGTATACTGAATACTAAAGCTAAAGATGCTGCTGTATTATCACAAATTTCTGATAACGTGCTATAATATGAAAATGTGGCAAGTAATATAGTTGAATTAAAGTGAAGTGCTTGTGACCTAAATTGCTACTATATTTTGTTGAGTTTGATAAATAAGTATTTATTATTGGAGAATATTCTAATCGATAGGAATAGTGCGTGTATAGAAAAGGAATCTTTTATTATGAATATTATATGTTTGCATGCTTTTGACAATATGTCGCTAGAGCTGCTACTAAATAAAGTAAATACTAAGAAAATTTTTTCTCTACAAAAATATGAAAAAATAGAGGAAAAGAAAACTCTTTGCCTATATGGTGAAAAAACCAAGGTAAAAAGGCAGTACTGTAGGCAAGAGTTGAAAATAAAAGCAGAAAAAGAAGTTGTTAACCTTTGGGTGGAAAATGGCGTAGCGGTGTTTAATGATAGTATTGTTCACCAGAATGATATATATATAAGCTATGCTGCTAAGTTTAGTGCACGAGTTGAAAAACTAGTTGCACAGCTCTTACAGTCACTGCCACTAATTTTGGTAGAACCTGATATATACGAGCGCATTAAACAGTTACAGGGTTCTTTTGATCCGTTATCTCTGCCGGCTTACAAAAAAGCGACTATTAATAGCGGGGTATATTGTCATTTAGGTTGGCAAATTTATGCTGTTAGTGCTGCTTGGGAAAAGTTTTTGACTAATCCCTTAGAACGTGTCTATTTGCGCCAACTAAGGGTTAAAATAAGACGTTTGCGCTCATGTCTGTCTTTTTTTAAACCGGCCTTAAAACTTGTAGAATGCATGGACTGGCAAAAAAAATTGCGTGCACAAGGTGAAGAACTTGGCAGGTTACGTGAACTAGATGTTGTTATTATGAGTTTGGGACGTATGCAAGAAATTGCAAAGGAAGAATTACCAGCACCTTGTCATTTGGAGAAAATTTTTGTTCAAGCTAGAGCCGTGGAAGTTAAGCGTATTAGGACACAATTAACCATGGAACCTATTACCTTGGAACTTACGCAATTGCTTTTGTGGTTGCAAAATAGGCCTATAACGCCGGCATACAGTACTAAAATATTGAAAAAATTTCTTCCGGAGCGGTTAAAACAATGGAGCAATAATATTATGCTTTTGACGGAACGCTATCCAGAATTTTCGGATATGCAGGCTGCACATAAAATCAGAATAAAAGTAAAGCGTTTTCGTTATGCACTAATGAGTTTCCCTGAGATTAATAAAGGGACAGGGAATATGTTGCGCAAATTGAAACGGCTGCAAGATATGTTGGGGTTTCTACATGATGATTATGTTAATAGTCAGTTGGCAGAAACCGTTATAACCGATGACAACGATGCCTTGCACTATGAGGCAGCGGTGTTTACTGGGTGGGAAAGCGCAAAAGTGGAAGCGTCCATAAATATGTTGGAAGATTTATGGGAAGATTTCTGCGATGAGCTAAAAGCCTGGAAAAAATAAACTAGTAATGAGGGGAAGAGAAAAATGGAAAATTTGAATGGTATTTTAGTGGCAATTAGCAGCATGGTTTGGGGTGTACCTTTATTGGTGCTACTCGTGGGTACGGGAATTTTTTTAACATTTAAGCTGCGTTTATTGCAAGTGCGAAAATTGCTTACGGGATTTAAAATTGCATTCACACCTAGTACTTGCAATGATAGTGAGGGTGATATTTCACAGTTTCAAGCTTTAATGACGGCTTTAGCTGCTACTATCGGAACCGGTAATATTGTTGGTGTGTCTACAGCAGTTGTAGCTGGTGGACCGGGAGCACTTTTTTGGATGTGGCTTTCTGCATTTTTCGGTATGGCCACTAAATATGCAGAAGCAATTTTAGCGGTAAGGTTTAGAGAACGTAAGGCTAATGGCCTTATGGCTGGCGGCCCTATGTATTATATTAAAAATGGTATGAATTCAAAATGGTTGGCCAGTGCGTTTGCTTTCTTTGGTGCTTTTGCGGCTTTTGGTATTGGTAATATGGTGCAATCTAATTCCGTTGCCATGGTGGTTAAAGAAAACTTTGGTATGTCAGAAGTTTATACCGGTGTAATTTTGACTGTGTTTACAGGATTAGTAGTATTGGCAGGTATTAAGGGTATTGGCAAGGCCACAGGTGTTATGGTCCCTGCTATGGCAACATTTTATATGGCAGGTGGGCTCATTATTATTTTTATGAATTTAGATAAAATACCGGGAGTATTTTCTTTGATTTTAGGAGATGCTTTTACCGGCAAAGCTGTAGCTGGTGGTGCCTTAGGAACGGTTATTCGTTTTGGCGTAGCACGAGGAGTTTTTTCTAATGAAGCAGGACTTGGTTCAGCTCCTATTGCGGCAGCTGCTGCAAAAACAGATATGCCT
Organism: Acidaminococcaceae bacterium; assembly: GCA_029004715.1. Lineage (GTDB taxonomy): Bacteria > Bacillota > Negativicutes > Acidaminococcales > Acidaminococcaceae > JAAYAE01. The sequence continues at coordinate 16,849 of JAQVYX010000009.1, forward strand.
GGTAGGCAGGCACTTGTTTCAATGTTGGGGACATTTATAGATACCATTATTGTTTGTTCTGTAACAGGGATAGTTGTTGTTATGAGTGGAGCGTGGCAAGATGGAGAGTTTAATGGTGCCATACTTACTAGTAATGCTTTTAATAGCTTTTTACCAGGTATTGGTAAATACATTGTGGCTATAGGACTAATATTTTTTGCCTACTCCACTATTTTAGGCTGGTGTTATTATGGTGAAAAATGTTTTGAATATTTAGTGGGTGTAAAAGCAGTTATAGGTTATCGTATAGTTTATACGCTGGCAGTGTTTGTGGGAGCAGTGAGCAGTTTAAGTGTGGTTTGGAATTTAGCAGATATTTTTAATGGACTTATGGCAGTGCCTAATTTAATAGCGCTTGTTGCTTTGTCTGGAGTTGTACTGGAAGAAACAAAGGCTTTTGAAGTAAAGTTACAAGAAGAGAAAGAATATAAAGTCAAAATTAGTGAACAGGAAGTTTAAATATAATAAAGTAAAACGGTCACAACCATTGGTTGTGACCGTTTTGCTTTATTGTAGGCGTGCAACATATTCCGTTATTCCTTTTACTACTTTTTTGGAATCTTCAATGGCAAGCACTACTGTGCTGGGGCCATTAACGGCATCTCCGGCGCTAAATACTCCGGGCCTGGTAGTCATACCATAGGGATGGTCTTTTGTTATGACAAAGCCTTGCTCGTCGATTTTTATGCCGTTAGTAGTGGAAAATATACTCGCGGCAGGACGCTGACCAATCGCTAGGATTACGCAAGTGCAGGCAATAACATCTTGACCGCCGGTGTGGATAAAATTGCCTTTGGCATCTTTAGCTACATGCTGCAACATAATTCCGGAAACTTTGGTGTTATCGGATATTCCTTGGGGTTTCCGCATAGCACCTAAAGTACGCATTTGCTTATTGTTTAAATATGCGGTCGGCTGACGTAAAAATTTAAATTGAATCCCTTCTTTAAGAGCGGCAGTATAAGCGGTTGCAAGGCAAGACATTTCCGTAGGACTCTTATGATAGACTACGGTGACTAGTCTAGCCCCGCGGGCAACTGCTATGCGTGCGGCATCTATTGCTACATTACCGCCGCCAATAATTACTACTTCATCTTCATTGCTTAGTAAAGTCTCTTTATTATCTAATTTACCGCTGTTGGCTAAGATTACCATGCGTAAAAAGTAATTAGCGGATAAAATACCTGTTAAATCATGACCGGGTATGGCAAGAGTTTTAGGAAGAGCACTGCCAATGCCTATAAATATGGCCTTATAACCTTTGGCAAACAAATCGTCTAAAGTTAAATCTTTGCCTATTAAGGCTCCTGTAATATATTTCACACCGTAGTGTCCTAGATTATCAATTTCTTTATGCACGATATTTTTGTCTAAGCGAAATTCCGGTATGCCGTATAGTAGGACACCACCAAGTTCATGTTGACCTTCATAAACAGTAACATCAAAATCTTTTTTTGCCAATTCTCCGGCTACGGATAGTCCGGTAGGACCGGAACCGATAACGGCTATTTTACCGGCAGAGCCCTTAGATTTTCCCAAAGGTGTTAGTTGATGGTCATAGGAAAATTCAGCTAAGAAGGTTTCTAAGGCACTTATATTAATGGGGTTGCTGTCTTTAGATAAAACACATTTGGGCTCACATTGTTTTTCGTGAGCGCATAGACGTCCGCAAATAGCAGGCAAAGAATTTTCTTTGACCAAGGAGAAAAAAGCATCACCAAAATTGCCTAAGCTAAGAGCGTGTATGAAAGCAGGGATGTCGTTGTTAATGGGACAACCTAAACGACAAGAAGGCGTGGCACAATGGAGACAACGCTTGGCCTCAACTATAGCTTCTTGTGAGGTCATTTTTTTGCTCATATTATCCCTTCCTCTCTGTGTTTTTATCACATAAAGTTTCTTTGTTTTTAGCAATAATCATTTTTTCTAGACCTTTAAGTCGGGCATCAATGATTTTCATATGTTTGTCTAGTGCAGTTTCATAGTCAGCAACCGGATCAGGTAAAATATTATGATTTAAATCAATTCCGTCTTCAGGCTCGTTAATACGGCGCCCGTTTTGTGTAACTACCCGACCTGGAATACCAACAACTACTGAATTTGCAGGAACTTCCTGCAAAACCACGGAACCGGAACCTATTTTAGAATTGGCACCAACAGAGAAGGAACCTAGTACTTTGGCTCCGCTGGCTACAACTACGTTGTCGCCAATTGTAGGATGACGTTTGCCTTTTTCTTTGCCTGTACCACCAAGGGTTACGCCTTGATATAATGTTACATTGATACCTATTTCACAGGTTTCGCCAATAACGACCCCCATGCCATGGTCAATAAAAAGCCCGCGACCAAGTTTGGCACCGGGATGAATATCTATACCCGTTAAAAAACGAGAAAAAGTATTAATCAAGCGAGGTAAAACTATCCAACCATGTTCATACATGGTATGAGCTATGCGATGGAGCCAAATGGCGTGTAGTCCTGGATAACAAAGAACTATCTCCAGTTTTGTTTTTGCTGCTGGATCTCTTTGCATGACGACTTCAATATCTTCTTTTAATTTTGCAAACATGAAGAGCTCCTTCTTTTCTCAGGTAATATTATAAGTTATTATTTTATTGTAGCATATGTATAAATAACCTACAATACCGTGGACCTAGGAAAAAACCTTTAAAAAAAGTAAAAGGTCTAAGTTTAGAAATACAGAAATTACTATTTTTGCTGATATCGGAAGTTTTAATGGATATAGTAAAAGGCAGTAGCCTTTTTCCGGTTTGGCATTAACACTATGTATATCATTAACAATATGGGTTTCAACTCTTGTACAAAAAGGATATTAGTTGTAATATATATAATGTATATCTGTATAACTATAGGGGGATAATTATGGATAGAATGGAATTAAAACAAAGGGTTTGTTTGGCTATAGATTCTCATGCAGCTAAAATTGCTGCCTATGCTGAAAACGTTGCCAAGGAACCTGAGCTTGGATTTAAAGAAACTAGTACTGCAAATAAAATGAAAGCTGTTTTTGAGGAACTTGGTATTGCTTATCGCGATGGCCTGGCAATTACCGGAGTTAAGGGTCGTGTTCATTGTGGTAAAAAAGGACCGACAATAGCTATTCTTAGTGAATTAGATGCTATTGGTTGTCCTGACAGTCCCAATGCAAACCCAGTAACAGGGGCTGCCCATGCCTGTGGACACAACATACAACAAGCCGCTATGCTTGGTGCTGCTTATGGCTTAGTGAAATCGGGAGTTTTGGCTGATTTGGCCGGAGATGTTGTTTTTTTTGGTGTACCGGCAGAAGAATATGTAGAACTTGATTACCGCAAGAAGTTAATTGCAGAAGGTAAATTACATTTTTTACATGGCAAGGGCGAATTAATATATCTGGGAGAATTTGATGATATTGATATGGCAATGCAGATTCACTCTGACAAAAATATGCCTAGACCTACGGTTGCCATAGGCCAATCGAGTAATGGCTTTGTGGGTAAAACTGTGCAATATATTGGTAAGGCAGCTCATGCCGCAGATGCTCCGGACCAAGGAATTAATGCGCTAAACGCAGCAATGCTCGGACTTATGGGCATTAACGCTTTGCGAGAAACCTTTAGAGAACAAGATGTTATCAGAGTGCATCCTATTATTACTAAAGGGGGAGATTTGGTTAACAGCGTGCCTGCCGATGTACGAGTTGAAACTTATGTGCGTGCCAAAACAATGGAAGCTATGGAAGCGACAAATATTAAAGTTGATGCTGCCTTGAGGGCTGGGGGAGCTGCTATTGGAGCTAAAGTTGTCATTGACACGCTGCCTGGACAATTGCCGTTGGTGTGTAATGACGCGTTGAATAATTTATTTGTAGAAAATGCAAAAATTGCTGATCCGAAAGTAGAGATTAAGGATGCAGGACATTTTAGCGCTTCTACTGATATGGGTGATGTTTCTCATCTGATGCCTGTTATTCATCCTTTTATTGGAGGAACTACAGGTCTCTTACATACTAAGGATTTTTGTGTAGTTGATTTTGCGGCGGCAGCTCTTTTGCCGGCCAAAACTTTTGCCATGATGATTGTAGACCTTTTGGCAGATGAGGGCATAGAGGCGAAAAACATTTTGTCTGCTCACAAACCAATCCTTACCAAGGAAGAATATGTGAAGAAATTAGATGGGTATTTTAGTAAAGGGGGGACTTTGGAAAAATGAAAAATTTTAAGCTTCATGGTGTCGTTTTACTTTTAGTTATTATTGCGGAATTAATTGGAATTCACAAATTCCAGCTAGGTGTGGGGGTAGTCGTTTTATTACCCATGTTGTATGCTCTTATTTTCGGTATTTTTCTGGCACCTAAATTTTTAAAGGTAGTAAATAAGGTCGATATGCAAGACGCGGGCTCCTTACTTGGCATTACACTAATGCTTTTGATGGCTAGATACGGCACTCTTGTGGGGCCGACTTTACCCAAAATTATTAGTGCTAGTCCAGCGTTAATTTTGCAAGAGTTTGGTAACTTGGGAACTATATTTTTAGGAGTGCCTCTTGCTATGTATTTTGGTTTGAAACGCGAAACTATAGGTGCGGCACATTCTATAGCCAGAGAGCCAAATGTAGCATTGATTGGTGAGCGTTATGGGTTAGATTCTGCAGAGGGTCGCGGAGTTATGGGCGTATATATTAGTGGTACAGTTTTTGGTACAATCTTTTTTGGTCTTATGGCTAGTATGGCTGCCGCGTATTTACCGTTTCATCCTTATGCTTTAGCTATGGCTTCAGGAGTTGGTAGTGCTAGTATGATGACGGCGGCAGTAGGTTCTTTAAGTGCTATGTATCCACAAATGTCTGATCAGCTAGTTGCTTTTGGGGCTGCCAGCAATATGCTTTCAGGTTTAGACGGATTGTATATGGCTATTTGGGTTGCGCTTCCGTTAACTGAACGTATGTATAAACATATTTATAAATTTAAGTATGGTGCATATCCAACAGGGGAGGACGCTGCTAAATGAAAACCTATAATATGCTTGAAACTTTAATTATTTTAGTTATTGTTGGGATTATGTCTTTGATTGGTAATACTATTGGTAGTAAAAATGGTTTCGTAGAAGCTATTCCGGGACTTTTGATTTTAATTGCCATTGCTTTGGTCGGTATTGCTATGGGAAAATATTTACCGGGCGGTATACCGGGGGTCGCTTATGTAGTAACGCTGGGATGTATTTTAACTTACCCAGGAGTGCCTGGTGCAGATTTTATTAATGCCTGCATGAAAAAAGTTGGATTTTTAGCACTTTGCACGCCTATACTTGCCTATGCCGGTGTATCTATTGGCAAGGATTTGGATGCTTTTGCACATTCCGGGTGGCGCATTGTTGTTTTATCTTGTGTAATTTTCGTTGGTACCTATTTAGGCTCAGCGGTGATAGCACAGGTTATACTTAAATATTTGGGCCAGATATAGTAAACTTACAAATAATATATTAATAATTTTATAAGAAGAAATATTTTATCAATTATAAAGGAGCAACCATTATGGTTGCTCCTTTATAATTGATAAAATATTCTAAATAAGGTAGAATAGAAACATATTCTGAAATTGGAGGTTGTGCGAATGGAAAATAATAAAATTATAGCGCAAACAGACTTTGCTAGTCTGATTCATAATGCAGAGATTTGTGGAGAAATAGTGAAATGGGGTAATGCTAATAATTACCCATTGCAAAAAGCTAAGCTAATAACTAAACTTGATGCGTACGTAGGGTTTGCTCCTGAATATATGATTGTGGCGAGAAGGAAACCGCCTGTGCCGGGAGGCTGGAGTGTTACAGTAGAAAAGTATGAGCCGGAAACGCGTGTCATTCCTGTTAATGTGAAAACTGTTAAAGAGCAAGATGGAAGTACTAGCTATGCTATTAACAAGTTTGTAATAAAGATGATGGAAGAATATCGTAAAGAAGGTCTTACAATTACTGTTAGCGAAAATCCTTCTGAAATTTATGGCTCCATGACTCGTGAAATCACTGCAACAGGTCATCCCATCTTAGTAGAATCTTTTGAAGAATTTATTGATAATATGAGATAATGAGAATTAACACTGCTATTTTTTAGCAGTGTTTTTCTTTTTTGCGGCTTCCAAATATTCTCCTACTATTTTTACGGCGCAATAATCGCCGCACATAGAGCAGGCTTCATCATCAGTTTTATTTTTGGCATCACGAAAACGTTGAGCTTTTATAGGATCGATTGCCAAACGTATTTGTTCAGGCCAGTTTAATTCTTTGCGTGCTTTGGCCATTTTTAAATCCCATTCAATTGCTGCGGGAATACCTTTTACAATATCAGCAGCATGACCTGCAATGCGGGTTGCTATTACGCCTTCACGCACATCATCAATATCAGGTAAACCCAGATGTTCAGCAGGAGTAACATAGCATAAGAAGTCGGCACCGGCAGAGGCAGCAAGTGTACCACCGATAGCGGAAGTAATGTGGTCATAACCCGGTGCGATATCGGTTACTAAAGGCCCTAACACATAGAAGGGGGCACCTTTACAGAGGCTTTTTTGTAATTGCATATTAGTTGCTATTTGATTATAAGGTACATGCCCAGGGCCTTCTACCATAACTTGAACTCCTCGTTCCCAAGCTCTTTGTGTTAATTCGCCTAAGTTAATAAGTTCTTGTATTTGCGCTCTATCAGTAGCATCAGCTAGGCAACCTGGACGTAGGCCGTCGCCTAGACTAATGGTTACATCATATTTTTCACAGATGTTTAAAATTTCATCATAGTATTCATAAAAGGGGTTTTCTTTTTCATTATGGAGCATCCAGCCGGTAATAAACGAACCACCACGGCTAACTACATCCATGACACGTCCTTCAGTAGTTAAGGCATGTATTACATTCTTATTTATACCGCAGTGCATAGTCATAAAATCGGCACCATCTTTGGCCTGTTCTTCAATTACCTGAAAGATATCTTCTATTGTCATATCAACCACGGCACCATGCATTTTTATAGCATTTACGGTAGCTTGATAAATAGGCACAGTTCCTACCATAACAGTAGAAGCGGCAATTATAGAACGACGGGATTGATTTATATTGTCACCGGTGCTTAAATCCATGACGGCATCTGCTCCGGCATCAATGGCGGCTTTGAGCTTAGCTAATTCAGGTTCCGGATCAGGGTAAGAGGAAGAAGTGCCGATGTTAGCGTTAACTTTGGTGGTCAATCCTTTTCCTACGCCTCTAGGGACAAGATTTTTATGGTTAATATTTGCGCATATGGCAATTGTGCCTTCTGCTACCCTTTGTCTAATAACTTCGGCGGGGATATTTTCTTGTTGTGCTACGCTTTCCATTTCTTTGGTAATAATGTTGTTGCGGGCCTTTTGCATTTGTGTTTGCATAATGTTCCTCCTAAAATAAAATGACCACTTTCTTGTTAAAGAAAGTGGCGCCTAAGACTTAAAGGTACCACTTCCCTACGGCGGCATTATCCGCAATCAGGTTCTAAGGGTCGACCATAGGTCTCTCAGCATTTCGCGCCCCCAGTGATATAAAAAATATTTAATTACACGGTAAGTTTAACAAATATATCACCGAAATACAATGATTTATTCACTAATTTAATATATAATAATGCGTAAGTAGTAAATTGTTAAAGCAATTTACAAGGACACATTTTTAGTGTACACTATTGATGTAAGAGCGTATATTATTGACGTTAAATTTTTTTTGGGAAAGCGGGTGTCTGCATAATGGTAAAAATGAAAACAATGGATGGGAATACGGCCGCCGCATATGTTTCTTATGCATTTACGGACGTAGCAGCAATTTATCCTATCACACCATCTTCGCCTATGGCGGAAGTTAGTGACGAATGGGCAGCTCAAGGTAAAAAGAATTTATTTGGGCAGACTCTAAAGGTAATGGAAATGCAATCAGAAGCGGGAGCTTCCGGTGCCGTGCACGGTTCTTTAGCGGCAGGAGCACTTACCACTACATATACTGCTTCACAGGGCCTTTTGCTTATGATTCCAAATATGTATAAAATTGCCGGCGAATTACTTCCGGCAGTATTCCAAGTATCGGCTCGTGCTTTGGCGACTAGTTCGTTGTCAATTTTTGGCGACCAACAAGACGTTATGGCAGCTAGGCAGACAGGTTTTGCTCTTTTGGCTGAAAGTAGTGTACAAGAGGTTATGGATCTTTCTGCTGTAGCGCATCTATCTGCTATTCACGGTCGTGTTCCATTCTTGAATTTCTTTGATGGGTTTCGCACTTCTCATGAAATTCAGAAAATAGAAGTTCTTGACTATGCTGATTTAGATAAAATGCTTGATAAGGAAGCTGTAGCTGCTTTTCGTCAAAGAGGACTAAATCCGGACAAACCAGTGATTCGTGGCACTGCTCAAAATCCTGATATTTATTTCCAGACACGTGAAGCCGTTAATGAGTATTATAAAGCGCTGCCTGCTATCGTAGAAGATTACATGGGACAGATTAGTGCCTTAACCGGACGCAAATATGGTTTATTTAATTACTATGGGGCTGCAGATGCTGAGCGTGTGATTATTATTATGGGCTCAGGAGCAGAAACAGTTCAAACAGTAGTTGAGGCTTTAACTGCCAAGGATGAAAAAGTGGGCGTGTTGGTAGTACATTTGTACAGACCTTTCTCTGCCAAACATTTTCTCGCAGCTATGCCTGCTAGTGTTAAAAAGATTGCTGTTTTGGATAGGACTAAAGAACCAGGGGCTTTGGGAGAACCTTTGTACCTAGATGTGCGCGAAGTTTATTACAATAGCGATAAACGGCCTGTAATTGTAGGCGGTCGTTACGGCCTAGGTTCTAAAGAATTTTATCCTGCTGATGTTCTTGCTGTTTTTGAAAATCTAAAAGACGCAGAACCCAAAAACGGGTTTACTGTAGGAATTGTCGATGATGTTACGGCAACTTCTTTATCTGTGGGCGAGGTTTTAGATATTACGCCGGCAGGAACAAAGAGTTGCAAATTCTGGGGATTAGGTTCTGATGGAACAGTAGGTGCTAATAAGAGTGCTATTAAAATCATAGGTGATCATACAAATATGTACGCGCAAGGGTATTTCTCTTATGATTCGAAGAAGTCCGGTGGCATTACGGTATCGCATTTGCGCTTTGGTGATACGCCGATTCGAGCTCCCTACTTAATAAATGCGGCTGATTTTGTAGCCGTTCATAACCAATCTTATGTTGACAAGTATGATGTTTTAGACGGCCTTAAACCGGGCGGTACTTTCTTGCTGAATTGTCAATGGGATATGGAGGAATTAGAAGCTAATATTCCTGGAGCAATAAAACGTTATATAGCTAAAAACAAAATAAAGTTTTATACCATAGATGCTGTAAAAATTGCCGAAAGCATTGGGCTGGGTGGGCGCATTAATATGATTATGCAGTCTGCATTTTTCAAGCTTGCCAATATTATTCCTGTAGCTGAAGCCAGCAAGTACCTTAAAGAAGCTATTGACCATTCCTATGGTTTAAAAGGTCAAAACGTATTAAATATGAATTATAAGGCGGTTGACCAAGGCACAGATGCTGTAGTGGAAGTGAAAGTTCCGGCGGCTTGGGCGGAGGCCAAGGATTCTATTGCTGTGGCAGCCGGTGAAAATGTATTTGCTGAAAATATTTTGAAGCCAATGAACAGACTTGAAGGAGATAAATTGCCTGTTAGTACATTCTTAGATCATGCTGATGGTTCTTTCCCGTCCGGTACTTCTGCTTTTGAAAAGCGTGGTATAGCAATTAGTGTTCCTGAGTGGCAAATGGATAAGTGTATTCAATGTAATCAATGTGCTTTTGTCTGTCCTCATGCTGTAATTCGTCCGGTGTTGTTAGATGAAGAAGAAATGAATGCTGCACCTGCAGGTTTTACGGCTAAGGATGCTGTTGGGGCCAAAGGACTTAAATTCCGCATTGCTGTTTCTGTAATGGACTGTGTAGGCTGTGGAAACTGTGCGCAAGTTTGTCCGGCTAAAGAAAAGGCTTTGATTATGAAACCGTTGGCCACGCAAATGGAACAAGTTGCTTTGTGGGATTATTCTGTAAATAAAGTGGCACATAAAGTTAATCCTATGAATAAGAAAACTGTTAAAGGCGTGCAATTTGAAGAACCGCTGTTGGAATTTTCCGGTGCTTGCGCTGGTTGCGGCGAAACTCCCTATGCCAAGTTGGTAACACAGCTGGTGGGCGATCGCATGATGATTGCTAATGCCACAGGCTGTACCTCTATTTGGGGCGCTAGTGCCCCTTCTATGCCTTATACAAAGAACTGCAAAGGACATGGACCAAGTTGGGCCAATTCCTTGTTTGAGGATAATGCTGAGTATGGCTTAGGTATGTTCTTAGGTGTTAAACAATCACGTGAACGAGTTGCTGATTTATTACGCACAGCGCTTCAACAAAATATAAGTGCAGAACTAAAGGCAGTTATGGAAGATTGGTTAACCAATGAAAACGTAGGTGATGGCAGCCGTGAGCGCGCTGAAGCCTTAGAAGCTTCACTTTTAAAGGAAAAAACAGGTAATGCTCTTTTAGAAGAAATTTATGCTAACAAGAATTTCTTCGTTAAACGTTCCCATTGGATTTTTGGCGGCGATGGCTGGGCTTATGATATCGGGTTTGGCGGTGTAGATCATGTGTTGGCTTCAGGCGAAGATGTAAATATTATGGTCTTTGATACTGAAGTATATTCCAACACCGGAGGCCAGTCTTCTAAAGCAACGCCAACTGCGGCTATTGCTAAGTTTGCTGCCAGCGGTAAAAAGACAAAGAAGAAAGATTTGGGCATGATAGCGATGACCTATGGATATGTGTATGTGGCGCAAGTAGCCATGGGTGCGGATAAAAATCAAACATTAAAGGCTATTGCCGAGGCAGAAGCATATCCGGGTCCGTCAATTATTATTGCTTATGCTCCATGTATTAACCACGGTTTAAAATTGGGCATGGGTTGTACGCAATTGGAAGAAAAACGTGCTGTAGAAGCTGGTTATTGGGCTAATTTCCGTTACAATCCAACACTAAAAAATGAGGGTAAAAAATCATTCTTCTTAGACTCTAAAGAACCTACAGCAGATTTCAGAGAGTTTTTATTAGGCGAAGTTCGTTATTCATCTTTGCTTAAACAATTCCCTGATACTGCAGAAGCGCTTTTTGAAAAAACACGTAAAGACGCTATGGAGCGTATTGCTGGGTATAAGAGATTGTCTGAAGAAACAATATAACAATGACATAGTTAAGACGCACCGTATATTTAGTATGCGGTGCGTTTTTTTATGGTATGCTAAAGGAGCATATGTTATAATATACGAGTAAGTTTTGGGGTAGGCAGCAATAAGAAGTAAATTTAAGGAGAATGCAATGTTACTATATTTTTTTGCCTTTCTTGGAGGCCTAGCTCTTTTCCTTTATGGTATGCAGCTTATGGGAGAAGGACTACAACAAGCGGCCGGTGCACGTTTACAAAAGATACTGGAAGCTTTAACAGGTTTTACCATTTTGGGTGTCGCCTTGGGAGCCGGCGTTACTGCTGTTCTTCAGTCTAGCAGCGCTACTACGGTTATGACAGTTGGTCTTGTTAACGCAGGACTTCTTACCTTGAAACAAGCTTTTGGCATAGTTATGGGAGCTAACATTGGTACAACTATTACAGCCCAACTAATTGCTTTTAAATTAACTGATTATATTACCTTGATTTTAGCCATTGGTTTTGTTTTGCAGGCTTTTTGCGTGCGTAGAAAAATAAAATATTTTGGACAAGTGCTTTTGGGCTTTGGTATTTTAATGTTGGGCATGAGCATGATGGGCGGTGCGGTTACTCCGTTACGCAACTATGCAGGCTTTGTTTCTTTTATCCAAACCTTTGCTGTGCACCCAATATTAGGGTTAGGCGTAGGTATTGTTATGACATTGCTTATTCAGTCTAGTAGCGCCACAATTGGTATTTTAATTGCCATGGCAAGCCAAGGACTTATTCCTTTGGAAGGGGCTATACCGGTACTGCTGGGTGATAATATTGGTACTTGTATTACGGCCATCATGGCGACTTTAAGGGCTAATATTAATGCTAAACGTGTGGCATTGGCTCATGTGCTTTTCAACCTAATAGGAAGCTTAATATTTTTAGTTTTCATGGATTATTTTATGAAATTTGTTTTGGCCATTTCACCGGAAAATAATATTGCTAGACAAATTGCGAATGCGCATACGGTTTTTAATGTTATTAATACATTAATCTTCTTGCCTTTTGCCGGAAAATTTACTGATTTTATTCAAGTTTTGATGCCGGGGAATAGTGAAGAAATTCCCTGTAAACCACAATTTATTAATGAGGATATGCTAGGAACGCCTGCAATTGCTATGAGGCTTGCTACCAAAGAAGTAGTACATATGGGTAATATGGCGAAGACAAATATAGAAAAAGCGTTTGCTTCTATTGATGATTTTGACAGCCACAAAATAGCCTATGTTTTAGAACATGAACCTGCTATAGATATCCTAGAGGAAGATATTACCAGATATTTGACTAAAATGTCGGAAAAGCAAATGGGAGAGGAAATGTCTGCTCGCCATACAGGGTTATTACATGCGTGTAATGATATTGAACGTATAGGTGATCACGCTGAGACTATAGCTAAAAAAGTTCGTAACATGCATGAGGACAGCATCACTTTTTCTCCGGCCGCCCAGCAAGAATTACAGCAACTTAGAGCCCTGGTGCTTGAAGCATGTACTAAGTCTCTGGCAGCATTAGAAAATGATGACAGAACTATGGCGCAAGAGGCGGTTAATATAACGCATCAAGTTAAACTTAAACAAAAAGAAATCCGCAAAAATCATGTTACAAGACTAAACGAAAAAATATGTGATCCTTTAAGTGGTTTTGTTATGCTAGAGCTTTTAATCAATATGAAAAGGGTATCGGACCACAGTAAAAACATAAGTCAGCTGGTTTTAGGAGAGTTTTAATTCTACAGTGTAAAAAGCGTTTTTGGATATTTTATTCTTGACAAAACTTGTTTGCTTAATTTATAATAGCGAAAGTGGCGCTTTAAGTGCGGAAATAGCTCAGTGGTAGAGCACCTCCTTGCCAAGGAGGGGGTCGCGAGTCCGAATCTCGTTTTCCGCTCCAACAAAATATAATCCTATTCTACTTTGTAGAGTAGGATTTTTTATTATGGGAGGCTTAAAAATATTTGAGACAGTTTTTTTTAGAAAATTCAAACCTGAGGCTGAACAAGAGCTGCTTTATTAAGTAAAAGTGGCCATAATAGCTATATTTGCTATATATAATGAGAGAAAACCATACACAAGTTGCCAAATATTGACCTTTATGATATGATATACAAGCAGTTTTTATGGATATTTTTCAAAGCAAGCAAATATAAAAAACACAAAATAAGTATTTCGCATAGCGAAATAAGGAGGATTTTTTAATGAGCATTTCTGTAGAAAAACAAGGCAATGAAGCAACAATCAAATTGGTGTTATCAGCAGCTGAGGTAAACAAAGGATTTAATAAGGCTATTGCTAAAATAAACAAACAGGTTAATATACCTGGATTTAGAAAGGGTAAAGCTCCTCGTCATATTTTGGAAAATCATGTAGGCAAAGATGCCGTTAAGCAAGAGGCTTTTGAAATATTAGCTAATGAATGTTACACAAAGGCATTGACAGAGGAAAAACTAATTCCTGTATCAGATCCTACGATTGCAGATTCTAAGTTTGAAGAAAACGAGGATATGGAAATAACTCTAACGGTTACTTTGAAGCCGGAACCTGAACTAGGTGAATATAAAGGACTTTCCGTTGTTAAGAAGGTTGTAGAAATAACAGATAAAGAAGTTGACGAAGCTGTTGACGACTTACGCAAGAGAGCAGCAAAAATGGTAGTGGTGAAAGACGCTGTTATTGAAAAAGGCGACTTCGCTATAATTGACTTTGCCGGGACTGTAGATGGTGAACCATTTTCAGGTGGCGAAGGAAAAGGCTATCCTTTGGAAGTAGGATCGGGAAGTTTCATACCTGGGTTTGAAGAACAATTAATTGGCTTAAAAGCAGGTGAAGCTACTGATGTTGATGTAACTTTCCCTGAAACATATTTTGTCAAAGAATTGGCCAACAAGGAAGCTGTGTTTAAAGTTAACGTGCAAGATGTGAAACGCAAAGAGTTACCGGAATTAAACGATGAGTTTGTTGCGGCTAATTCTGACAGCAAGACTGTAGAGGAATTGAAAACTACGACCAAGGAACGTTTACAAGCAAGTGCAGAGCAAAATTCGCAAGCTGAATATGAAAGAGCATTAGTAATGCAAGCTGTTGACAATGCAAAATTTGAAGTTCCTGAAATCATGATAGAAGATCGTATTTCTAGAATGGTTGAAGAATTAAAAATGAGCTTGGAAAGCCGTAAAATGAATCTAGATATGTATATGAAATATACTGGGCAAGATATGGCAAAAGTACGCGAAAACCAAAAACCAACTGCTGTGGAAAATGTGAAAACAGATTTAGTTTTGGATGCCATTGCTAAAGTTGAAAAGATTCAAATTTCCGAAGAAGAAGTTAATGATGAAATGGCTGCTATAGCATCTCAACACGGTGCTAGCATTGAAGACGTAAAAAAAATCATTGCCGGCAACAACAACATGGGCTTATTGCTAGCAAATGTCTTGCGTAAAAAAGCAGCACATATTATTATTGATAGTGCTAAATAATTTTGTGGTGTATAATATTAATTAAGAAGTGAGGTGTGAAAGATGGGTTTTGTACCTATAGTTGTAGAACAATCTAGTAGGGGCGAACGTTCCTATGATATATATTCCCGTTTGCTAAAAGACAGAATAGTCTTTGTAACCGGTCAAATTGATGATTATATGGCTAACCTCATTATTGCGCAGCTTTTATTTTTGGAGGCTGAAGATCCTAGTAAGGATGTTCATCTTTATATTAATAGTCCCGGCGGTAGTGTGAGCTCAGGTATGGCAATTTATGATACCATGCAGTACATTAAGCCTGATGTTTCTACTATTTGCATTGGAATGGCTGCTTCTATGGCGTCAGTGCTCTTAGCCGCAGGTACCTCAGGAAAACGTTTTGCCCTGCCATATTCACGGGTAATGATTCATCAGCCATTGGGTGGTGCCCAAGGGCAAGCTAGTGATATTGAAATTCATGCTAGAGAAATATTGCGCATTCGTGAAGAAATGACAGATATTCTGGTAAAACATACCGGACAGGCAAAAAAGAAAATTCAACAGGACACGGAAAGGGATCATTTCCTTACCAGTGCGGAAGCTAAAGAATATGGCCTTATTGATGAAGTAGTAACAAGAGCTGCTGATAAGGTTGTAGAAAAGTAATATATGTTGTAACAAACATCTAGTTTTTTAGTGAAGGGGGAATGACATATGAATTTTGGCGATGGAAACGATAATAATTATACATGTTCTTTCTGTGGCAAAAAACAAGGGCAAGTCAAGAAATTGGTTGCTGGTCATAATGTCTTCATTTGCGATGAATGTATTGAAGTGTGCAATGAAATGCTTGCAGAGGAGTTTGCTAAGCCTACAGAAGAATTCCGCAGTGAATTGCCTAAACCCAAAGAAATTAAGGAAATCCTTGACCAATATGTAATTGGGCAAGAGGAAGCAAAGAAAACATTGTCTGTAGCAGTCTATAATCACTATAAACGTATTCATTATGAAGATCAAAATAAAAATAGTGACGTGGAGTTGCAAAAATCAAATATTTTAATGCTTGGGCCCACCGGCAGTGGTAAAACATTATTGGCTCAGACCTTGGCTAAGATTTTGCAAGTACCTTTTGCCATTGCCGATGCTACTGCTCTTACAGAGGCTGGTTATGTAGGCGAAGATGTGGAAAATATTTTGTTGCGCTTAATCCAAAATGCTGACTTTGATATTGAACGCGCTGAACGAGGCATTATTTATATTGATGAAATTGATAAAATTTCCCGTAAATCTGAAAACCCTTCTATTACTCGTGATGTATCAGGAGAAGGTGTACAGCAAGCATTGCTGAAGATTTTGGAAGGGACGGTTGCTAGTGTTCCACCTCAAGGCGGACGTAAGCACCCACATCAAGAGTTTATCCAGATAGATACCACTAATATTTTGTTTATTTGTGGAGGGGCTTTTGCTGGGATAGAAAACATTATTAGCTCACGTGTTGGTAAGAAAAACATGGGTTTTGGTGCTGACATTAAAACTAAGAGTGAGCTAAAGTCCGACGCTATGCTCAAAAAAGTATTACCTGAAGATTTAATGAAATTTGGTTTGATCCCCGAGTTTGCCGGTCGGTTGCCGGTACTAGTGACGTTAGATTCCTTGGATGAAGCAGCTCTTATTCGCATCTTAACTGAACCTAAAAATGCTTTAACTAAACAATATGAGCATTTCTTAGCTATGGATGATGTGGAACTTAGCTTTGATGAGGGGGCACTAAAAGCTATTGCGCATGAAGCTCTTAGTCGTAGTGCTGGTGCTAGAGGGTTACGGGCAATAATAGAAACTATTATGCGTAATGTCATGTACGAAGTTCCTTCACGAAGCGATGTAAGGAAATGTGTGGTTACGGAAGATGTCGTTAAAACTCACAAAGATCCCACGTTACTTTTAGAAGAAAAAACGAAGGAAAAACGTAAAAAAGCATAATTTGAGGGGGAAAAGGGGTTAACCTTTTTCCCCTTTTTGTCTATAATGTAATTAAAGAGGACGTAATTTACGTCAATGTATTGGATGGGAGGATTCCACATGAGTGAGAATAAATTAAGAATGCCCTTGTTGCCTTTGCGCGGCATGATGGTGTTCCCAGGTATGATTATAAATTTAGATATAGGTCGTGAGCGTTCCATTAAAGCAGTTGAGACCGCAATGAATGGTTCGCGTAAAATTTTCCTTGTTGCTCAAAAAGAAGCGATTACCATGGATCCTACTGCGGCAGATATGTTTAATTATGGTATTATTGCGGAAATAAAACAGTTATTAAAACTTCCTAACGGAGCTTTGCGGGTGCTGGTAGAGGGATTGAACAGGGCACAGATATTATCTGTGGAAGATATAGAAGGTTCTAATTTTGAAGTTATTGTCAATAGTGTTGAAGATATAAATGATCATAGCAATGAAGTCGAAGCTTTGAAACGCATGTTGGTAGAAACATTCGAACAGTGGGTTTTGGCTAGCAAAAAAATTACGTCAGAGGTGCTAATCACATTTAAAGATCAGGCTGACCCTGGTCGTATTGCAGACATGATTGCAGGTTATATTGGTATTAATATCAGTGAAAAAGAAAAAGTTCTAGAAGCAAGCGATGTTAAAGTACGCATGAACTTACTCTATGGATACTTATGCAAAGAATTGGAAATTGCTAATATTGAAAAGAGTATTTCCCAACAGGTTAGCAAACAAATAGAACAGAATCAAAGGGAATATTATTTGCGCGAGCAAATGAAGGCCATTAGCAAAGAATTAAATGATGGTGATGAACGTCAAGCAGAAGTTGATGTATATAAGAAAAAAATTGCGGAATTAAAATTGCCGGAAGACTTAGTTGAAAAACTTGATAAGGAACTGGATCGCTTGTATAAGATGCCACCTATGATGGCAGAAAGTGCTGTGATTCGTAACTATTTAGATGTGATTTTAGCTTTACCGTGGAACACATTTACTGAGGACAACTATGATTTAAAATTGGCTGAAAAAATTTTGAATAAGGATCATTGTGGTTTAGAAAAAGTTAAAGAACGTATTTTAGAATACTTAGCTGTGCATGCATTGACTAAACAAAACAAAGGACCCATTTTGTGTTTAGTTGGACCTCCTGGCGTTGGTAAAACATCTTTAGCTCGTAGCGTCGCACGTGCTATTAATCGTAAGTTTACGCGTATTTCTTTAGGTGGGGTACGTGATGAAGCAGAAATACGTGGACATAGACGTACTTATATTGGGGCTATGCCAGGACGCTTGATTCATGGAATGCAGATTTGTGGCAGTTCTAATCCTGTATTTTTATTGGATGAAGTAGATAAGATGAATGCAGATTTTCGTGGCGATCCTGCTTCAGCACTGCTAGAAGTTTTGGATCCGGAGCAAAATTGTAATTTTAGCGATCATTTTGTAGAATACCCTTTTGACATGTCCAATGTATTTTGGATTGTTACTGCCAATAGTGTTGACACGATTCCTGCAGCTTTGTTAGATAGAATGGAAGTGATTCAACTATCTAGTTACACTGATGAAGAGAAAATAAAGATAGCACGATTGCATTTAATCCCCAAAGAGCGTAAAGCGCATGGACTGACAGCTAAAACGTTTTCTGTCGTGCCAAAAACTATAGAGCAAATTATTCGTGATTATACTCGTGAAGCAGGTGTGCGTAATTTAGAGCGTAAAATAGCTAGTTTGTGCCGCAAGGCTGCTCGCAAAATTGTGGCAGGTGAAGTTAAAAGCGTTAAAATAACTTCGGCTAATTTAGCGACATTTTTGGGCCCTATTATCTATTTAGAAAGTGATTTAAAGGCGCGTAGTGAAGTTGGTATCTGTACAGGATTAGCGTGGACCAGTGTAGGTGGTGAAATGCTGAAAGTAGAAGTTATAGCTTGTGCCGGCAAAGGGAAATTGCAATTAACCGGTCAGCTGGGTGATGTTATGAAAGAATCCGCGCAAGCAGGTTATACGTATATTCGTTCTAGAGCGAAGCAGTTAGGGTTACCGGAAGATTTCTCCGCAAGAACAGATATCCATATCCATTTACCAGAAGGGGCAATACCTAAAGATGGACCTTCGGC
>JAQVYX010000010.1 GCA_029004715.1 Acidaminococcaceae bacterium
TGCATTATAACCACCCATACCATCAGCAATAGCGAACAAATTTGGTGTTCTAACCAAAACACTGTCTTCGTTGTTTTTGCGAACCAGACCGCAATTAGTCCTACTAACAGCCAACAAGCTACTCACCTCCCACTAATGTGCTCGCTCTCAATTGTCCACAAGCCGCATCAATCTCTTTACCCATTTCTTTACGTACAGTTACATTTATTTTTTGTTCCTTTAACGCTTTAAAAAATCTATCAACTGCATTGCCACTAGGACGCATAAAGCCTTTTTCAGGTACTGGATTAGCGGGAATAAGGTTAATAACTACATTTTTATGTTTCATAGTATTTGCTAATATTTTGGCATCTTCTATACTGTCGTTAATACCTGCTAATAAAATGTATTCATACATAACTTGGCGTCCATTTTCCGTCGCGTACTCATCAGCAGCTTTAATAACTTCTAAATAGTTATACGTTTTATTAATTGGCATCAGGGAGGTACGCAATTCATCAGATGCTGCATGCAGAGAAATGGCTAAGTTAATTGTTCTGCCCATTTCTGTCATCTTTCTTATACCGGGGATAACTCCACAAGTAGAAATTGTCATATTTCTATAGCCAATACACTGTCCGTGCTCTTCGTGTAAAATGTCTAGAGCTTTAAGAACATTATCCAAATTAAGCATGGGTTCACCACTGCCCATTAGTACTACTCTGCTTACACGGGCCTCTTGCATTGCCAAAAACCTTTGGAAATAGTAAACCTGAGCCAATATTTCGCCACAAGTTAAATTGCGTTCTAGCCCATGAAGGCCGCTAGCACAGAAAGTACATCCCATGCTGCACCCTACCTGAGAAGAAAGACACACACTATAGCCATAGTCGTGATGCATGCATACAGTTTCTACCGAAGTACCATCTGGGAATCCTAGCAAAACCTTATGTGTTAAGCCATCATTGGACTTAAGGTCTCGCAGCACCTCAATTTCATTAGTTATTAAAGTGAAATTTTCTTGCAAAATATTTATATCATTTTTGGAAAGATTTGTCATCTCCTCAAAAGAATTCGCCGCCTTTTCGTAAAGCCAACGAAACACCTGCTCAGCACGAAATTTTTTCATACCCAAAGGCAATAAAGTGTCTTGCATTTCTTGCAAAGTCATGCCAAAAAGTTCTTGTTTTATCATATTATTTTCTCACTTCCGCCTTAAAAGGCAAATATAAAATCCATCTATGCCATCTTTTTGTGGCAAAAGTTGTAATTCATTTACTGTTTCACCGGTTAAGGGATGCAGAAAATTTGATTTTCTAAACTCCGTATGGCTGCTTAAAAAAGCTTCTATAACTCTGCTATTTTCATTGGTCTCTAAAGTACAAGTACTATAAAGTAACTTACCACCAGGCTTAACATAAGCTGAGGCAGACGTTAATATTTTTTTTTGCAACGGTGGAAAAAAGTTTAAATCTTTTTCATTTTTACTCCACCTTGCTTCTGCGCGTCTTCGCAAAACGCCAAGTCCGGAACAAGGAGCGTCCACTAACACACAGTCAGCTTTTTCACGCCAATCACCTACTATTTCTGTAGCATCTTGTTCTCTTGTTACAATGTTATGCAAACCTAAGCGCTCCGCATTTTCCGTTATAAGCTTTAATTTATGTGCATGTATATCTGTGGCAATTACTTGTCCTTTATTTTGCATAATTTGTGCCAAATGAGTTGTCTTGCCACCGGGGGCACTACAAACATCAATAGTTAAATTTCCTGGCACAGGAGATAAAATATTTCCCACGAGCATAGAGCTTTCATCTTGTATATAAATATACTTACCGAATTTATGGAACATCGCAGCAAAAGAAGGAATTTTCTCGCACACAAGTCCTTCCTTACACCACAAAGACAATCTTACTTGAATACCCTCGGCTTCTAATTTCTTTTTCAGGTCATCTCTGGTTATACGCAAAGTATTTACCCGTAAAGACAGTACCGGACTTGCGTTATCATATTTACATAAAACAATCGTATCCTCCGTACCAAAACGATAGCGCCAACGCTGTACCAGCCACTCAGGATGGTTGTAGGTCAAGGCAATATGTAATGGCTCATTTTCCTCAATTGTGGGAAGGACTATCTGTGTTTTATTGCGCACCATGTTGCGCAAAACAGCATTGACAAATTTAACCGTGCCCTGATGTCCAAACTTTTTGGCTAAATTTACAGCTTCATTGCACGCCGCTGACGCCGGAATTTTTTCCAAAAAGTATAGCTGATAAGCACCCATACGTAAAATGTTCAAAATTATAGGACTAACTTTATGCAATGATCTGGTTATGTTTTTGCTAATTAACCAATCGATGGTTCCTTTTGCCTTTATAGTTCCATACACCAATTCTGTTACAAAGCGTCTATCAACGTCAGGTAACACACAAGAGCCCAATGCTTTGCTCAAAGCAATATTAGCATAGGCTCCCTCAGTAAAAACGCTGTTAATAATAGTTAAAGCCATTAAACGAGCATCGACTGTCTTAGTTTGCATTCGCACCCTCATCTTCCAAAAAAGTTTTTATTGCTTCTTCAACCTTATTGATATCTACAAAAGTATTAAAACAAGGTCCATTAGGTCTTTCATTTAGGACCCCCAAAACCGGCAACGGAAAAACATCTTGTATGCCACTTGTTAAGTCACGTTCGCAAGCTACAGCTACGATTGTTTTAGGCTTAACCGACTTAACCACTTGTCTTGCCAAAGTACCACCTGTGGCTACTGCCAAGTGAATGCCATATTTATGTGCTAGTTCCAGCAATTTCCCTACGCAACAGCCACCACATTGATGACAATTTTCGATATTACGTGTTATTTTAAAAGTACAGGTATCTAATTGGATGCAGTGGGGCGTTAAAATCATAATACGATTGGCCGGCACTTTTATCTTTTGCTTGCGCACCAAATGATTATTAACCTCTATAAAAGACTGTTCTATTTTATTGCGCGGAATATCAATCATTTTGCCTAAAAAAATGGCTAAAGGAAAAATAAAATTAATTACATGCCAAGCCCAAAAATGAAAAATACGAAAGGTTGGAAACCCTAATATGGCCAAAACAATACCTAAAACACCGGCACACATACCCAAAACAACTAATATAACCATACCGCCAAAGATAGCCGGTAAGTAATCATTTAGCTGTGTTAACCCTGGCATGGTAATACGCCATAAAGCGTAGCAAAACAAAGATGTTAGCAATGTACATATGGAGGCCAAGGCAATGAATAATCTTTTCTTAGGTCTGTATATAACGTTAATCATTTTGCTTCCTCACAAGTAAATTTTTCTCCCACATTTATGCCTCTGCCGTTACAAAATACTTTTGCCGGCATACGTTTTTTAGACTCTGGCTGCACTTCTAGTATTTCTAAAAAGCCCTTTCCTGTTGCCACTACAAAGCCTGCTTTTTCAACGGCTACAACTACCCCGGGAGTAGTTTCTTCCCAAATGCCTGAACTAATTTTTGTCTGCCAAATTTTCAAGTTTTTGCCATCAGGCAAGGTAGTAAAAGAACTGGGAAAAGGATTAAAAGCACGTACTTGGTCATGAATTTTCTGAGCACTAAGGAACCAATTAATTTTTTCCATATCTCTTGTCAACAAAGAAGCATAGGTTGCCGCAGCATCGTCTTGTGGTATTGCTTCCACCGTTCCGGCCTCTAAACCTTCTATTACCTCTAACAACAACTGTGCACCTTTTATTTTTAATATGTCATGTAATTCACCCATGGTCATCTCCTGGTCTATGGGAACAGAAACTTTAGCTAACATATCCCCTGTATCCATGCCAATGTCCATTTGCATAATAGTAACGCCTGCTTCTTTTTCACCCTGCAAAATGGCATAATGAATCGGTGCTGCCCCCCTATATTTGGGCAACAAAGACGCATGAACATTAATACAGCCAAATTTAGGTAATTCCAGCACCGCCTTCGGCAAAAATTGTCCAAAGGCTGCCACCACAATTAAATCAGGAGCCAACTTTTGTAGCTTTTGTATAAATTCTTCTGTCTTTACTTTTGACGGTTGCAACACAGGAAGATTTGCTTGTAAGGCATAGGCTTTAACCGCAGTCATCAAAACTTTTTGACCACGTCCCTTAGGTCTGTCCGGTTGCGTAACAACTGCCACAATCTCATGTTTGGGTGAATTATGCAATAAATCTAAACTATCTACCGCAAAATTTGGTGACCCCATAAATACTATTTGCATCCTTACTCCTCTTTCTCCTTAGGCATAATAACGCTAGCTTTATCAATAAAAAGCACACCATCTAAATGATCCGTTTCATGTTGTAGAGCAATAGCCAGTAATCCATCTGCTTCTATATATTTACGATTCCCCTTGCGGTCTTGGTATTCTACTCCTACCTTTTCAGCACGCTCTACCTCACCTTCATAGTTAGGCACGCTAAGGCAGCCTTCCACGTTAGTACAACTGCCTTCTTGAAACTTAAAAATAGGGTTAATAAATTCTTGGATACCATTTCCGTCATCAATGACAACTGCTCGCTTTGATAACCCAACCTGTGGCGCAGCCAAACCGCAACCTTCTGCAAAATACATAGTTTCTGCCATATTGTCTAAGAGCTTGCCCAATTTTTTATCGAAGCGAGTAACCTTTTCCGCATTTTTTCTAAGAACGGGTGCCCCCGCTATCATAATCTCTAACAAAGCCATTTTATATCTCCTCGTGTTTTTTTTGTATCTATCATTATAACATAAAAAACAATAAAAGTGGCAAAGGCGACCGCCTTTGCCACTTTTCGTAATTAACTAATTCTTGCTAAATTGCGCATAGTGCCAGAGACAATATTTTCCAGCTTTTAAATTACGCTTACAGGGTCTACATCAAAATAAATATTTTTCACTGCTTTGAACTCAGAGCTCATAAGAATTTGCTTAACTACTACCATATTTGTACTCTTAATAAGTATGTTGATGCGATAAATATTATTTACCATAGCCACTATTGCTGGGAAAGGTCCCATAATTTGCGTACTATTATCTTTTTGGGCTAAGCACTGTGCCTCTAAAAAATTCACTATTCTTTGAGCAATTGCATTACCCAAATTTTGTGCTTTATGTAGCACTGTTATTTTAAGCAGATCGGTATATGGTGGATAACCCAGTTCTTTTCTAGCTTCTAACTCTACTTGAGCAAAGCCTGCATAATCTTGTGTCGCAGCCATTTTGAGAACCGAGTTATCCGCATCATAGGCCTGAAATATTACGCTTCCATGCTTTTCGCCACGGCCTGCTCTTCCTGCTGCTTGCGTTAATAAAGCAAATGTCCGCTCACCGGAACGAAAATCGGGCAAATTTAGCTGAGAATCGGCAGATAAAACGCCCACTAAAGTAACGTTAGGAATATCATGCCCTTTCGCTACCATTTGTGTTCCCAATAAAACATTATAGCTCCCATTAATAAAAGACTGTAAAATATCTTCATGAGCAAATTTGGCTGTAGTAGAATCTTGGTCCATACGAATAGGCCTAATATTTTCCCCTAAAGCTTGTAACTCTCCCTCAGCTTTTTCTGTACCGGTACCAAAGAATTTAATTCTTCTACTGTGACACTTTGGACACTCATCAGGAATAGGTGCCGTATGTCCACAGTAATGGCAACGCATTAATTTTTCTTTGGCATGGTAAACCAGAGCAACAGCACAATTTGGACAAGTAATAGTTTCACCACAATCACGGCACATAACAAAAGTGGAAAACCCACGACGATTAAGTAATATGATAGCTTGCTCTCCTGCTTGTACCGTTTCAGTTAAAGCCTTACGTAGTGGTCTGGACAAAACGGACTTATTCCCACTTTGTAACTCTGCTCTCATATCTACTATTTCAACCGCAGGAAGCCGACCACCGGTCATGGGTCTTTTAGTTAACTGCAAATAAGTATATTCATTATTTTGAGCTTTATAGTAAGATTCTAAATCCGGAGTAGCACTACCCAAAACAACCGGAACTTGTGCCAGTTCAGCTCTTTCTAAGGCTACCTTGCGAGCATGGTAATTGGGGCGTTCTTCCTGTTTATAGGTATATTCATGTTCCTCGTCGAGAATAATCAAACCTAAGTGGGCAAAAGGAGAAAACACCGCAGAACGCACACCTATTAAAATATCTGCTTGCCCCGAATGCATGCGCTGCCATACATCGGCACGTTCTCCTGGCGAAAGTTTACTATGAGCAACTGCCACCTTATTACCAAACCAAGACTTAAAACGCTTAATTATTTGTCCTGTCAAAGCGATTTCCGGAACCAAAACCATTGCTTGTTTTCCTGCCGCTACAGCCTTTTCTGCCAACCGTAAATAGACTTCTGTCTTACCACTACCCGTAATACCTTGTAATAAAAACGTTTGGTATTTTCCTTCTGTAATAGGAACGCCGATTGTTGTAATTGCCGTTTTTTGTTCGTCAGTAAGTTGCAAAATTTCCTTACGCTCACCTTGAGCTCTATAACTATCACGCAATATACGTTCTTCTGATTTTTCTGCCCATTTTTTAAGTACCAGGGTTCTGATTGTACCTGGCGATATTTTATGCTTGGCGAATTCAGCTGCCGTTAATTTATTACCGGCCTGTAAAATTGACAATGCGGCCATCTGAGCCTTTATCCTCTTGTTACCAATCAATAAAGCCTCTTTGCCTGCATCTGTTATTGTATATATATTAATGCTTTTATTTTTTATTTTCTGTTTGATTTCGTAGTCCAAACATACCGCTTTTTTGGTAATAAGTCCCTTTAATGCTTGGGCTCCCTTTTCCAGTGCTACGATATCTTTACGTAACATGGGACCATTTATTTGCAGATAAACATAGAGTTCTTGTTCATAATTTGTTAAATCTGCTGCACATTCTTCGCTAGCTACATAACGTGCAACTGTTACGATACTTTTTTTCCCAGGAATAAATAGCCTTAAAACCTCAGCTAAACTACACATATAGTAATCCGCCATCCAATGAGCCGTGGTCAGCATTTCTTCATTAAACCATGGTTCTGTCCCTAATGTATCTACTATCTCTTTGTAATTTAAAGTCATATCTACTTGTCGTTCCTCGCCTACAATAAAACCTTCCAACAGCTGTTTGCCAAAAGGTACAACAACACGCCAGCCCTCCGCTAAGAAGTCCAGCTGTTCAGGCACTTTATAGGTAAATTGTTGAAATATATTCTTTACAGGTAGGTTAATTGCTACTTGCGCAAATTTCATAGCACGCTCCAAAATAAGACGAGAACTAAAATAGTCCCCGCCTATTAGTCATATTTATTTAATTCGTTATAGCCAAAGAAAGTCCTGCTTAAGTCTCATTATTAGTTTTTGAGAGCTTTTTGTAAAATCTCTACTTTATCTAATTTTTCCCAAGGTAAATCTACATCCGTCCTGCCAAAGTGCCCATAAGCAGCCGTCTGTTTGTAAATGGGCTTGCGCAAATCTAAGGTTTTAATAATTCCAGCAGGAGTTAAGACAAAGTTCTTAAGCACTAAATCAACAATTTCCCCATCAGCTAATTTTCCTGTGCCAAAAGTGTCTACAGAAACTGAAACCGGCTGTGCTACCCCAATAGCATAAGCTAATTGTATTTCACATTTATGTGCCAAACCTGCCGCAACAATGTTTTTTGCCACGTAGCGAGCAGCATAAGCAGCACTTCTATCAACTTTTGTAGGATCCTTACCGGAAAAAGCACCACCGCCGTGTCTTGCCATGCCGCCATAAGTATCTACTATAATTTTACGTCCTGTTAGCCCAGAATCGCCCTGTGGTCCGCCGATAACAAATCTACCGGTAGGATTAATGTGATACTTAGTTTTATCATCTAGCATTTCTTTTGGTACTATGGGAACAACAACATATTGCATAATATCAGCTCTAAGTTTTGCCATGGATATATCATCCCGGTGCTGAGTAGAAATTACAATGGTGTCAATACGTACCGGTTTGCCATCTTCATATTCAACTGTAACTTGAGTTTTACCATCAGGACGTAAATATTTTAATACACCGTCCTTGCGTACCTTAGTTAATTGCCTAGCCAATTTATGCGCCAGGGAAATCGGCATCGGCATATACTCTGGTGTTTCATCAGAAGCATACCCAAACATCATACCTTGATCACCGGCACCAATAAGCTCATCAGCACCACGCTCACCTTCTTTGGCTTCGGCGGATTGATTAACACCTAACGCAATATCTGAAGACTGCTCATCAATGGAAGTCAAGACTCCACAAGTAGCGCCATCAAAACCGTACTTGGCACGATCGTAACCAATAGCCAAAACAGTTTCGCGAGCAATCTTAGGGATATCAACGTAACAATCAGTAGAGATTTCTCCTACAATATGAATTTGTCCCGTAGCGACTAATGTTTCGCAAGCTACACGTGCATAAGGGTCTTTAGCAATAATAGCATCTAAAACCGCATCGGAAATTTGATCGGCCATCTTATCCGGATGTCCTTCAGTAACTGACTCTGAAGTAAATAATTTTTTCATTTCATTCTCCTTTCGACAATAAAATAACAAAAACGCTCTCAAGAAATGAGAGCGTCGAGACAGCGATTAAACTTCTCTCATCTCACAATTCAACATTGCAGGACTTAGCACCGTTTTGATTAAAAACCAAATGGTTGCTGTAGCTTCATAGGGCCGTTCCCTCCGCCACTCTTGATGAGCATATTCAATTATCTAAGAACAATTATATCCGATAATAATATAAATTACAAGCTTACTTCCGTAATATTGTTACATTTTCTTTGACAACATCTAGTATGGCTTCGGCTACTGCCGACTTAGCCATTTTTTCTAAACTCCGTACTTTGCCATCTGGGAAAAGAAACTTCACTACATTAGTATCCGCGTTAAACCCGGCACCTTGTAAAGTAACATCGTTGGCTACAATCATATCTAAATTTTTCTTTTGTATTTTTTCTTGTGCATTAGCCAAAAGGTTCTGCGTTTCTGCAGCAAAGCCCACAAGGAATTGTTTTTTCTTTCTGGAACCCAATATTTTTAAAATATCCGGATTTCTATCCAAAAGCAAACTTATACCCTCATCATCATGTTTTTTTATTTTTTGAGTTGCAACAACATTGGACTTATAATCAGCTACCGCCGCCGCCTTGATAACTACATCTACTTCGTCATAATATTTAAGCACGGCATCTAACATTTCTTGAGTAGACTCTACACTAATAAACTCTACTCCCGCAGGAGGAGCTAAAAGTGAAGGTCCTGATATTAAAATAACTTTTGCACCTCGATCAGACGCTGCCTTTGCAATCGCATAACCCATCTTGCCACTAGAACGATTACCGATGTACCGAACGGGATCAATTGGTTCACGAGTTCCTGCAGCCGTTACTAAAACTTTCAAAGCACGTAAATCTCCCTCTTGCATAGCCAGATATTGTTGAACAAATTCAACAATATCTGCTGGCTCAGGCAAACGCCCTATGCCCGTAGTTCCACAAGCTAAATGCCCTACAGCAGGAGGCATAATAGTCATTCCCCATTTTGCCAATTTATTTATATTTTCCTGCACCACGGTTTTATTATACATTCCTGTGTTCATAGCGGGACAAACAATAATAGGTTTTTGACAAGCTAATATTGTTGTACTTAACAAATCATCCGCAATACCTGCTGCCATTTTGCCAATTATATTAGCAGTAGCCGGTGCTAAAAGCATCATATCTGCCCATTCAACTAGAGCAATGTGCTCCACGTTAAATTCTTGGTTTGCATACCACATATCAGTCGCCACGGCTTGACCGCTTATTTCTTTAAAGGTTAAAGGAGTAACAAATTTCGTTGCTGCCTCAGTCATTACAACACGCACCTGTGCTCCGGCTTTCTTCAGCTTGCTTACTAAATCTACTGCTTTATAAACTGCTATCCCACCGGTAACGCCCAGAACGATTTTCTTTCCCTTAAGCACAATTAATACCTCCTATTTTATACCGTTTTTGGTTCTTTCATAGGTTATAAAATCTGCGCCTATCTCTTCCAAAGCAACCGTTACAGGTTTCTTGGATTTTGTTTCTACTAGAACCGGTGACTTGTCCACAAGTTCTCTCGCTCGCTTTGCTGCCAAAACCACTAAGGTATACTTACTATCCACTTTTGTAGCTAAATAATCAATTGAAGGCTTTACCATTGACATAGTTCTCAACACTCCTCATTTTTTGCACCTATTACAAATTTCATCAACAATATAGAATGTACGTCCTACTCGCAAATGCTCTACATCCATGATATTACTTACTTTTAGCGTAGCTTTTTCAGCCTCGTCATTAATAACGATATAGTCATATTTTGAAGCATAAGCCAACTCCGAAGTCGCTGCTCTCAAACGTTTTTTAATAACGTCCTCTGCATCAGTCCCCCGCTTGTAAATGCGTTTTGATAATTCATCAAGAGAAGGTGGAACAATAAAAACAAACACACCATCCGGAAAATTTTTCTTGACTTGCAACGCGCCTTGAGTATCTATTTCTAAAACGACATCTTTACCTGCATTTAGCTGTTCTAACACATAAGAGCGCGGAGTACCGTAATAATTCCCATAAACATCTGCATATTCAAGGAATCCATTATTCTTAATCATATCTTCAAAATTTTCTCGATTAGTAAAAATGTAATTCACCCCACTTACCTCACCTTTACGGGGCGTTCTAGTGGTACAAGAAACAGAATATGCCAAATCTTGTCTTTTTTCCAAGAGTCCTTGACAAATAGTTCCTTTACCTGCACCTGAAGGGCCGGATAAAACTAACAATAGGCCTTTTGGCTTCATTTACCGTCCTCCTTGGGGATTTCTTCCTCGATATCATCGTCTTGGTCTAAGCGGTTAGCTATTGTTTCCGGCTGAATTGCCGATAAAACAACATGGCCGCTATCCATAACTAAAACTGCACGAGTCCTTCTACCATAGGTTGCATCTATAACCATACCCTTATCTTTACCTTCTTGGATAATACGTTTAATAGGTGCCGATTCAGGTCCTATAATTGTTACAATACGATGTGCTGCTACTATGTTGCCAAAACCAATGTTTATTAGTTTTATTTCCATTATTACACCCCTTAGCATTACTCAATATTTTGAATTTGTTCCCTAATCTTTTCAATTTCTCCCTTTATCTCTACAACTGTTTGCGTAATAGTAAAATCATTGGACTTGGAAGCAATAGTATTTGCCTCTCGGTTAAACTCCTGGATTAAAAAATCCATTTTTCGCCCTACCGGCTTATCACTGGTAATCATAAGCATATATTGTTTAATATGACTTTGAAGTCTAACTATTTCCTCAGTAATATTAACACGATCAGCAAAAATAGCCACTTCTTGAAGCAAGCGTTCAGGTTCTATGGTTTGTTCCGCATAATTTTTAAAAAGTTCATTTACCCTTTCTGCCAATCGTCCTTGATATTCGCTTACTACTAAAGGTGCACGCCTTTCTACTATAGAAAGTTTTTCGGCAATTAAATTGGCCCTATTTGTTAAATCCTCTAAGATATTAGCGCCTTCTGCCTCTCGCATGCTGACCAAATTTTTCAAGGCAACATCAATAGCCGTTTCCATTTTAGGCCAAAGTTGCTCTACATCAAAATACCCTTCCTCTGCAGAAATAACATCAGGGCAACGCGATAAATAAAAAACTTCCTCTTGTTGATTTAGTTCAATATTTTCTAACCCTGCCGCTTGACCGACTTCCTTTAGAGCATTATGGTATGCTTTTGCCAGCGCCTTGTCAACTTTAATAATGCAATTCTCGCCATTTATATAGTCAGATGTAATAAAGACATCAACACGTCCACGGCTAATTGTCTTTAAAATAACTTTGCGAATCCTATCTTCCAATGCATTTAAAAATCGTGGCAATCTTATCGCTACTTCATTATAACGATGATTAACAGTTTTCATTTCTATAACAAAAGAAAATTGTTCATCTTTGTATTCTCCACGTCCAAAGCCTGTCATACTTTTTAGCAAAATAAAGCCCCCAGTCTCTTGATAAAGCCTAATTCATGTCCATTAGATTAATCTTAAACTCCCTATCTCCACTTGCTTGGTCCGAAATAGTAAACAGCATAGGCTTTGTGAGATCAATTTGCGTCAAATCAAAATAAATAAAGTATTGCATGTTCCAAACTTGTACAACAACCTCTTCAGCTCCTATACCTGCCGGATCCTTTGTGAGCAAGCTATTCGGCTTCTTTTTATTGTCTGCATTGGCATCTTGTTTTTTGGTAGGATTTTGAAACTTACCGGCAAACAGCAGCTTGTCGCGGCTTATTTTTAAGTTATGAGCTGATGCTGTATCTAACGTAATATTGTATGGCGATAAACTTTTCTTTCCTTGAAGAATATGCACGGTCAAACTCTTAGGTTCTACCTTAAAAGATGAATTTATTATCGCCCCTAGCGCTAGTATGCCGTCATATGCCTGTGCAAGGGCAAGACCGTCCTTAACATCTACCTTTTGCCCACTCTTTGCCCTATTTTGGGCATCTACTGCCGCAACAGCATAGGGAGTGTACACTATAACTCTTTCATCAATACCAAATCTATTGGTTTTCTTACTATCAGCAATTGTCCACTTACTTAATAGAACTCCTGCTGATAAGTTTTTTCTTGCGACTCCATATGTCTGTGCTTCCTGCACATTTTCTACATTAGCAGGAGTCATGGCCTGCACTATACCCGTAAAATAAAAAAGAACTGCCAAAAGTAAAACTATTTTACTCATGGTGCACCTCCACCGCGCAAACTTTAAGAAAAGCCTGCAGTTTTTCACTGCACTATTTGACCAAATCTCCGCAACAGACTATACTGAGAAGAGATTACATCGCTCGTTCCTATATTATATAATATTCGGCAGTGCGGTGCAAATAAATCTAAGCAATTTTGCGAAATTACGAGGAAATTAGATGAATTTAGAAGGAATTACCCTAAACTTACTAACTAATGAGCTAAAAAAACAACTTGAAAACGGTAAAATATACAAAATATTTATGCCGGCAAAAAACTCATTGTTATTAATGATCAATAAAAATAATACTACGCTAAATCTTTCAGCTGACTTTAGTGGTGCCACCCCTTTACTCTACATAGCAGATACCGTGCCTGAGCGCCCTAATACACCACCGGCGTTTTGCATGCTTTTACGCAAGCACTTAGAAGAGGGTCGCATTGCCTCCTTTCATCAGCAAGATTTGGATCGCGTGCTTATTATGGATATTGATCTTATTGGCCCTGCCCGACAAATTATTACTAAACATTTGATTTTTGA
Organism: Acidaminococcaceae bacterium; assembly: GCA_029004715.1. Taxonomy (GTDB): domain Bacteria; phylum Bacillota; class Negativicutes; order Acidaminococcales; family Acidaminococcaceae; genus JAAYAE01. The sequence continues at coordinate 13,340 of JAQVYX010000010.1, forward strand.
ATTAACAGGCAAAAACAGTAATATTATTTTTACAGATGAAAGACAAGGCATTATAGACTCCCTAAGGCATATTGGGAAAAGCCAAAGCAGTTTTCGACAAATACTGCCAAATCTCCCCTATGAATTTCCACCAAAACAAGAAGGGTTAAATTTTCTTACAGCTTCTGCTCGCAGTATTATTGATGCTTGCCAGCATATGCCTCAAGAGCCTGTGCTCAAAAATCTTATTGGTTTAACACTGGGGATAGGCAAAAATACTGCTCTGGAAGTTCTAAAGCGCAGCGGTCTAGCTGCAGATGCCAAAGGTTTTACTTTGTTAGAATACATAGCCTGCGAAAAAAACCTAAGTGCTTTGCAAAAAGAAATTAACAATTGTTTTTCAGCCGAGCATTATAACGTTTATGGTATCATCAGTAAAAAAAATAGAATGAAGATAGTCGTACCCTACAAACCTTTACTAGACTCTGATGAAATTTTACAAGTATTTCCTAGTCTTTTAAACGCATTGAATTTTAGCGCAAAACTTATACCTATTCAAATTCCTGACAAAGAACTTTTGAGCAAAACCGTTAGTAACACATTAACTAAGGTTGCGAAAAAAATAAAACTTCTAGCTAAAGACTTAACAACGGCACAAAAAGCGAATGAACAAAAAATCATTGCCGATACAATTATGGCAAATATCTATAACTTACAAAAAGGCAGTAGCAGCTGTACATTAAACAACATTTATGATGGCGAACCTTTGGTAATATCTTTATCACCAATTTTGAGTCCTATAGACAATGCACAAAGCTACTATAAAAAATATAACAAATTTAACCGCGCTGTAAACGAGATAAAGCAACAGCAAGAGGAAACTCAAGCACTTTTAACCTACCTTGAATCCATTGATGCTTCTATTGAAACAGCTTCTACAAAAAATGAAATTTCAGAAATAAAACAAGAAATGGTTAGTGCTGGACTTTTACCCGATACCAGCAAAAAAAAGAAGTCTCCTACATTGGCAAAATCAACTCCTGCGAGTATTAAATTTTCAGAAGAAACTTTGGCGTATATTGGTAAAAACAATAGACAAAACGACTTTGTCACTTTTAAAATCGGCAAAAGCTCTGATTTGTGGTTTCATACTAAAAACATTCCAGGTTCACATGTTATATTAAAAACTACTTTGCCCGAACCTACACGAGAAGATATCCTTCATGCCGCTAGCTTAGCTGCATTTTATAGCAAAGGCAAAAATTCTGACTTAGTTCCAGTTGACTATACACAAAGACGCTTTGTCAAAAAACCTAATGGCGCCAAACCTGGATTTGTTATTTATACTGAGCAAAAAACTTTATATGTCAAACCAGAAAAGTACTAAAATTTCTTAGCACAATTATCACGTTTAGTTACATATATAGTACGCATATATACAATTTAAGAAAATTTGGTTTGACTAAATCAATAAAACGTATTAAAATTTCTCGTAACAAATATAAGTTTACATGATTTAAGAAAAGAGGGAAAAATATGCGCAGTGATACAGTAAAAAAAGGTTCGACACGTGCTGCTCACAGATCTTTATTCTATGCTATGGGTTACACTGAAGATGAAATGAAACGACCACTAATTGGAATTTGTAATGCACAAAATGAAATCATTCCAGGTCACATGCACCTAGATGAAATTGCCAAAGCTGTTAAATACGGTGTTTTAGAAAACGGTGGAACTCCCCTTGAATTTCCGGCCATTGGTATTTGTGATGGCATCGCTATGGGACACGACGGAATGAAGTACCCATTAGCAAGTCGTGAATTAGTTGCCGATAGTATTGAAGCTGTTGCCAACGGCCATGCCTTTGATGCTTTAGTTTTAATCCCTAACTGTGATAAAATTGTTCCGGGTATGCTTATGGCAGCGGCACGTCTAAACATTCCCACCATCGTAATCAGTGGAGGTCCTATGCTTCCTGGCCGTCGTAACGGCGTAGACATAAGCGTCAGTACTGTATTTGAGGCTGCGGGCCGCTTTGAAGCCGGCAAAATAAACAAAACAGAATTAAGTGAAATTGAGCATTGTGCCTGCCCAGGTTGTGGGTCTTGCTCCGGCCTTTTTACCGCTAATACTATGAACTGCCTAACTGAAGTGTTGGGAATGGGACTACCTGGAAATGGTACTATCCCCGCTGTTTACCAAGGGGCACGCATTTCTTTAGCTAAAGAAGCCGGAAAACGCATTATGGATTTGCTTGCTAAAAATATTTGCCCACGCGATATTATGACCGCCAAAGCCTTCAAAAATGCCATTACTGTTGATATGGCTATCGGTGGTTCTACTAATACTGCTTTACACTTACCTGCCATTGCTCATGAAGCGGGCATAGATTTAACATTAGATTATTTTGATACCATCAGCAAAAAAACCCCGTACTTAACAAAACTAAGCCCCGGTGGCTCTTTTCACATTGTTGACATTAATGAGGCCGGCGGTATTCGTGCCATTATGGCCGAATTAGATAAAGCTAATCTTATTGAGAAGAGTTGTAAAACAGTTACCGGTAAGACTGTTGGTCAAAATATCAAGGGTGCCGTAATCTTACGCCCGGAAGTTATACATACTGTTGTTGATCCTATTTCTAAAACAGGTGGCTTAGCCGTGCTTAAAGGAAACTTAGCCCCCTTGTGCAGTATAGTTAAAGAAAGTGCCGTTGCTCCCGAAATGTTAAAACATACCGGACCAGCTAAAGTTTATGATTCGGAAGATGCCGCCATTAAAGCCATCATCGGCAAAAAAATTCAAAAAGGTGATGTCGTTGTAATCCGCTACGAAGGACCTAAAGGTGGTCCTGGTATGCGCGAAATGCTTAATCCTACCTCCGTTATTGCCGGTATGGGCTTAGACAAAGATGTGGCATTATTAACTGACGGTCGTTTCTCCGGTGCCACGCGCGGTGCTTGTATCGGTCATATTTCACCCGAGGCTCGTGAAGGCGGTCCTATTGCACTTATTGAAACAGGCGATATCGTTGAAATTGACATACCCAACCGTAAGCTGAATGTTAAGCTCAGTACTAAGGAACTAGAAACACGTAGAAAAAACTGGAAATGTCCACCACCAAAGGTTACTTCAGGTTACCTAGCCCGCTATGCATATTTGGTTTCTTCTGCTGCTCAAGGTGCTGTTTTAAAATTCAATTAACTTGTAAATAAAAATAACTGTCAAGCTTGGTTATCTATTATCTTCACCTTAAGTTAAATATATAAAATATAGTAAATTTCTGTTAAATGTTAAGTTAACTCCAATAAAAGTTAAAATACCGATGGCGCAAAACGCGCCATCGGTATTTTTTCTGTAAAAGCATCTGTACTTTTTCCTCTAATAATACGAATAAAATCTAGACTCTTACTCTTTATTTCATATAGGGGAGACGTTTAGCAATAGTTTGAATATTGGCAGCAGCTAAGCATTCTTCGGAAGGCTCTTGACCAATACCGGGAATATCAGGTATTTTATATTTTCCTTTTACCGGTTGATAATCATACTTACAGGATGCACGATTAAGCGGGTCCAATGCCCTTTGGTGGTGCTCATGAATAAGAAAGTTAGGAATAGCTCCTTCTATTTGCAGCGCAGCCGCCTTAGATATAGGGCTGCCACAAACATGAATCTGCACATTAGAATCATAAGTCCAAGCCATATCGCAAATTTTCTTCGCTTCTGATAATCCTCCGCATAAGCACAAATCCGGCTGAACAACATCAATAAGTCGCTTTTCTAAAAATGGTCTATAACCTTGACGGGTGTAAATTCTTTCGCCTGTAGCAATGGGAATATTGGTCTTTTTCTTTATCTCCGTAAAGTTCTCCGTATTAAGTGGATGTGCCGGTTCTTCATAATAAAAAATGCGCAACGGTTCCAACACCTGTGCTATTTGTATAGCCGCCGTAGTATCTGTATTAGAATGCATTTCAATGATAATATCCAGTTCTTCGCCGCCCGCTTTACGCATAGCGGCAACTCTATCATAGACCGTCTTAATTACATGATACTGCAATGGTCCTCTAATATGCCAACTAGCACTAGAAGTACTGGAGATAAGGATAGGATCCACTTTTATGCAATCATAACCCTCCTCTATGCATTTAAGTGTTACTTCCGCATATTCCTCTGGTTCAGTTAACATTTGTTTTGTAAGATTTGTGCCCCAGTTAAATTGCACCTGGCTAGCATAAACCCGAATATTGTCATTAGTCTTTCCACCTAACAATTGATATACCGGTACACCGAATGCTTTGCCCTTTATATCAAATAACGCAATATCAATAGCACTCATAGCTGCGCAAACTACAGTACCACCCCCCATACCCCAAAAAGTCTTTCTAAAAATAGTTTCCCATATTTGTTCAATATTCATAGGATCCATACCAATAATTTGCTCCGCAAAATCTTGTATCATGCCCATGCCGGCGCGCCAGCCTTTCCCATATGCTAAACCTGCTTCACCCCAACCACAGATGCCCTCGTCCGTATTTATTCTTACTAGAACCGGACTCCATGCTCCTCTTGAGCTTGCACCTTTTCCACCACTTGGTAATTGTAAAGCATCAATACTTGTAATCTTCATAGTTATTCTCCTCCTGATTTTGGGTTTATCTTATTAAATTTACTAATTACTTATAGCTATCTTGGAAGCCGTTATCTCCTAACCTTAGTATAAAAAATTACTTACCTCAAAATATCTTTCCAACATATTAGTTCATTATTTTTCTATTGCCTTTATAGCTTTTAAAAAAATCTATAAGAAATTTTTGAAAAATTATTTGCTGCAGTGTTAACTTAGAGTTCTTTTTCCAAAACAAAGTTTGAACCCTAGGAAAAACTCCTGAACCAATTGGAATGGGAACCAAACCGGCAAGCATCGGAGCCACTGAGCCATAAACCGTAGAAACAGCAATACCTTTGTGTGCTTTTACCAAGGCGGTACGCAAGGAATAATCACTTTCCGTATAAATAATCGGCTTAATTCCTAAAAAGTTTATTACTTGGTCAAAATATCCTCTAGAAGAATACCCCTTTGATAAAGCAATAAATGCTTCATTTTTTAAATCATCAGCATGAACAACTTTTTTCTTTGCAAGTGGATGCCCCGGCCAGACCATAACAACAGGTTTATCTTCGGGGATAAGCAAAGAACGCTCCCAAAAATCTGTATTTATGTCATGCAAATCTGTTATTACAAAATCAAATTTGGCAATAACAGATTCATCTGCCAATTGTTCAGCTTTCAAAGAGCTATGCGCAATCTTAATTTCTGGATGCCTGTCCATGAATTTAACTAATGGTTCTTGCCATAAAGTCAAAGCACTAACTCCTAGTCTAATAAGATCATTATGCTGCTTACTATAACATAGCATTTCTGTCTGCAGCTGATCACAAGATTCAATAAATTCGCATACATATTTATACATTATTTTGCCGTACCCAGTAAGAAAAATATGCCTTCCACGCTTTTCGAAAAGGGGATGTCCTACATATTTTTCGATTCTTGAAATCGAAGCATGTAGTGCAGGCGGAGAAATATAAAGCTTAGAAGCTGCTTTTGCTATATTTTCTTCCCCTGCCAATACTTTAAAATAACGTAGCTGATTAATATTCAAATCTATTACCGCCTCTCACATATTTAATGAGCTTGATTACGAATTTTAACCAATAATTAATTGCTATCTATCTTCAAACTAAGCCCTTACACCCCTTCACAAAAAAGAGTAAATCTGTAGTAACAACACAAGCACAAAAAAATAATCAATTATACTCCAAGCCATGATTGCTCAAATTGATTCTCTGCTAAATAAGTTTCAACTACATATAAAACTTTTCTAATAAAATATTTATATGATAATTGACAAATTTCTTTTCATGCCTTAATATTAATTCATCGTATAAAATAAGTAAAATTGGAAATTAGGCTATTAATAATCGTCAATTACGATATTTCATGTTTTAAAAGGAGGATTTTAACATGTTTTTTTTGGGAATTGAAACATTTCTAGTCGTAATAAAAGAAGGTAACATCACTTCTGCATCCTCTAAATTACATATCGCCCAGTCCACAGCAAGTCAGCGAATACAATCTCTTGAAAATGAGGTTGGAATGAAACTCCTTGAAAGAGGAAAAGGGTTTAAACATATTACCTTAACCCCATCAGGAGAAGAATTCCTAAAACTAGCATATGAATGGGAAAAAATTTGGAAAAAGTCCTTGATTCTCCGAGAACAAGGTCCCAAATTATACCTATCAATAGGTGCAACGGACAGTATAAATACTTTCCTGCTACCATGCCTATTTGAATCCTTAAACAAACATTTTCCAGCTGTAGGTTTAACTTTAAATTCTATGCATAGTTGGGAATTATATATGGCTTTAGAAAAGGGATATATTGATGTAGGCATTGGCTTACAAGAATTGTTTTATCCTAATATTATTTCAACTAAATTTTATAGCGCGCCCATGGTTGTAATTCGCCCTGCTTGTACCAGTGGACAGAAAAATCGCATTATTTCTCCGAACGAACTAAACCCCGATCAAGAAGTCCTTGTGAACTGGGGACACGAATTTAAGGTTTGGCATGACAAGTGGTGGAATCCTCTTTCTCCTTCGCGTTTTAAAGTTGACTATATTCATTTAGCCTTCGCCCTGCTAAAAAATCCTGAGCAATGGTTAATCCTACCTTTAAATATTGCTAAAATTGTTATGCAGCAAGATAATTATTTTCTCTATGAACTTTCTGATTCTCCTCCACCTTACTGTTGCTATAAAATAACACGTAAAAAGAAAACAAAACTAACTACAAAGGCGATTAATCTTTTTGACGAATATCTTCAATTATGCTTGGCTGACAATGATTTTTTCCTAGGAATAAAAGCAACAGATCATAGCAACTTAAAAGATTAAATGTACTGGCAATATTTACTAAAAGCTGTAATGCTACTATTGCTAATTTCAAAATAAAAGCATAAAATACGCCCCAAATGTTAGTGGTAACATTTGGGGCGTATTTTATGCTTTTATAAGCTAAATTTTTATATAGCTCCTAGTTCTTGTCGTAACTTTTTAATGTCTTCATTCTCTAAATATTCGTCATAAGTATACTTGCGTTCCAAGCAACCATTAGGGGTCATCTCTATAACACGATTACAAACGGTCGATAAAAGCTGATGGTCATTAGAACACAAAAGTAATGTTCCTTTTAAATCCACCAACCCATTATTTAACGAAGTAATTGACTCCAAATCCAAGTGATTTGTCGGTTCATCAAATAATAAAACATTAGCACCCGAAAGCATCATTTTAGCAAACATACACCGTACTTTTTCTCCACCGGACAAGACATTCGCCTCTTTTTGCGTTTCTTCACCGGCAAACAGCATACGGCCTAAAAATCCGCGTAAAAATGTTTCTTCTTGATCCATAGAATATTTACGCAACCAATCAACCAAATTGTCACTTGTAGCAAAATATTTTCCATTGTCTTTGGGCAAATAAGCTTGCGTAGTTGTAATACCCCATTTAAACTCGCCGGTGTCTGGTTCCATTTCTCCCATTAATATTTGCATAAGAGCCGTTTGTGCTTGACCATTCCCTCCAATAAGTGCTACCTTATCACCTTTTTCTAAAGTGAAATTCAAATCTTTAAAAAGCACTTCACCGGCAATAGTTTTAGACAAATCCTTTACTGCTAATATATCATCGCCAGCTTCACGATCAGGTTTAAAGTTAATATAGGGATAGCGTCTAGTAGAAGGCCTAATATCGTCAAGTTCAATTTTTTCCAAAAGTTTTTTACGTGAAGTAGCCTGTTTCGACTTGGAAGCATTGGCGCTAAAACGTTGGACAAAAGTTTGTAATTCTTTTATTTTATCTTCTTTCTTCTTGTTAGCATCTTTAGCCATTTGCAAAGCCATTTGACTAGACTCTTGCCAAAAATCATAATTACCAAAGAAAACACGTACATTACCAAAATCAAAATCAGCAATATGTGTACAAACTTGATTTAAAAAATGCCGATCATGTGACACAACCAAGACAATATTTGGAAAAGATGCCAAGAAGTCTTCCAACCATTTAACAGATTCATAGTCCAGATTATTTGTCGGCTCATCTAAAAGCAAAATATCAGGAGTTCCAAATAAGGCTTGTGCCAAAAGCACACGCACTTTTTCTTTACCACTTAATTCGCTCATCTGTTTTTCGTGTAAATCAGGTGCAACACCTAATCCAGCCAAAAGACGTGCTGCTTCTGTTTCTGCATCCCAGCCATTTAATTCGGCAAAATCTGCTTCCAGTTCTGCCGCTCTAATGCCGTCAGCATCGCTGAAATCAGGTTTAGCATAAAGAGTATCTTTTTCTATCATAATATCGTAAAGTTTTTTATGTCCCATAATAACAGTATTAATTACTGAAAACTCATCATAGGCATAATGGTCTTGCTGAAGAACCGCCAATCGTTGTCCCTTATCTATAATTACGTCGCCGGAACTAGGTTCTACTTCACCGGATAGAATTTTTAAGAAAGTAGATTTACCGGCACCATTAGCGCCAATCAAACCATAACAATTTCCTTCAGTGAATTTTAAATTAACATCTTCAAATAATACACGCTTGCCAAACCTTAAAGCTAACCCTTGGGTTAAAATCATTACATAAAACTCCTTTGCTAAACAGATAAATACATCATAACATAAATACCTTGGCAAGTCTAATCGCGTTTATAAAACAAACCTTGCCGTTTTTAAAAGATTGGCAAGGTTTGTTAATATTTTTATATGCTACTGTGCTTACTTTTATAAAATTTTCCCTTTATAGGGGCACAATTCTAACAACACACATTCAGGACATAAAGGTTTTCTTGCTTTACAAACTGTACGTCCATGCCAAATAAGCCAATGATGTGCAGAACTCCATTTTTCTTTAGGAATAGCTTTCATAAGTTCTTGCTCTACCTCTAAAGGATCTTTACCTTTAGCCAACCCTAATCTGTGTGAAACGCGAAAAACATGTGTATCTACCGCAATGGCAGGAATGCCATAAATAACGCTAGCAATAACATTGGCAGTCTTTTTCCCCACACCTGGTAAGGTCATAAGATCAGCAATATTGTCAGGAACTATGCTATTAAAATCTGCTATTAACTTATGGCTGGTACCCAAAAGACTTCTAGACTTAGCCCGAAATAATCCACAATCATGGATAAGTTCTTCCATTTTGTTCTCGGTAAGAGCCGCCATTTTTTCCGGAGTATTATAGGCTGGAAAAATTCGTGCAGTTATTTTATTAACACGCTCATCAGTACATTGAGCAGACATAATAACCGCCACCAATAATTCAAAAGGCGAATTGTAGTTAAGGGCAGTTTTTACCCCTGCATAATGTTCCTCTAAGGTTGCTAAAATAGCATTTTTCAAATTTTTTTGCATCAATTAGTCAAGCTCCTAATTGGGGCAGGAATTCTTCCACCGCGTGCAATAAATACATCCGGTTTAAAAGTATTAACTTTTATAATAGGAGCATATCCCAACAAGCCACCAAACTCTACGCTATCTCCAACTGTCTTACCAGGTACTGGTATAAGACGTACAGCAGTCGTTTTATTATTAATCATTCCAATAGCTGCTTCGTCTGCAATAATAGCAGAAATAGTCGCCGCCGTTGTATCTCCTGGAATAGCAATCATGTCTAAACCAACAGAGCAAACACAAGTCATCGCTTCTAATTTTTCCAATGTCAAGCAACCACATTCTACAGCATGAATCATACCTGCATCTTCGCTAACCGGAATAAAGGCGCCACTTAATCCCCCTACGTAGCTGGAAGCCATCAAGCCACCTTTTTTTACAGCATCATTAAGTAGTGCTAAAGTAGCAGTGGTCCCCGGTCCACCACAACATTCCAAACCAATTTCTTCTAGTATGTAGGCTACGCTATCACCAATAGCAGGTGTTGGTGCCAAAGATAAATCTATAATACCAAACTGTGCGTTAAGTCTTTTAGCTGCTTCTTGAGCAACTAATTGTCCAACTCTAGTTATTTTAAAGGCAGTTCGCTTAATTGTTTCAGCAACTGCGCCCATATCTTGTCCTCTAACATCTTCCAAGGCCCTTTTAACTACGCCCGGGCCGCTAACACCTACGTTAATAACTGTTTCAGGTTCTGTTACACCATGAAAGGCTCCTGCCATAAAGGGGTTATCTGGTACTGAGTTGCAAAAAATGACCAATTTGGCACAGCCTATAGCATCATTAGCAGCTGTCAAGCGTGCTGTCTCTTTAACGATTTGCCCCATTTGTCTTACTGCATCCATATTGATACCACATTTTGTCGAACCAATAGCTACCGAAGAACAAACTATATCCGTAGTGGCCAAAGCTTCAGGAATTGAGTTTATTAGTATCTGATCGCCTTTAGTGTAGCCTTTATCCACTAGTGCTGAAAAACCGCCAATAAAGTTTACACCAACTGCTTTTGCTGCTTTGTCCAAGGCCATAGCTAATGGTACATAACTATTTGCATCGCAACTTTCGCCAACCATAGAAATAGGAGTAACAGAAATACGTTTATGGATAATAGGTACACCTAATTCAGCTTCTAAATCCTCACCGGTTTTTACTAAGTGTTCCGCTCTAGTGGTAATCTTATCATATATTTTTTGCGCAGCTACTTTAATATCCGGGTGTGAGCAGTCGCGTAAGCTAATACCCATAGTTATAGTACGCACATCTAAATTGTTCTCCGTAATCATTCTTGTTGTTTCTAAGACGTCTTTAATAGTAAACATATACTGCCTCCCTATATACTATGCATAGCTGTAAATATATCTTCATGCTGTACCCTAATATCCACGCCTATTTTCTTTCCTAAGGCAGTAGCTAGATTTTTTAATTCTTGCAATGACACATTAGCAGTACCCATATCAGCAACAACTACCATGTTAAAAAATCCTTCAAGAATATTTTGATTAATGTTAAGAATATTAACGCCATTGTCTGCCAACAAACCACTAACTCTTGCTGTTATTCCCACTGCATCTTTTCCTACTATTGTTACGACTATACGCATTCTCTTCAGTCCTCTCGTTTACTATCTAAATTTTTCAGATTATCATCGTATTATTATACGATACTCGTTCTTAGGTTTCAATGTGTTTACTACTATTTAACCATAAATGTTCTACACTATAGCTCAAATAAACTAAGAGCGTAACTATTTCGCATGCAAAGCCTTAATAACCTTAGCATGTTCTATTTTAATAGCATTAAAATAATCATCTAAATGTTTAATTTTACCTTCTCGGTAATCACCTATATAATTTAGACAATAACCATACAAGCCATCCATACTCAAATTTCCCACTAAACCCGTCAAATTATGAATAAAAGGGAATGCTCCCTCATAGTCCTTGGCCGCTATTCTTTCTGCCGCTTGGCCAAAACTAGCGTCTTGGGAGAATTTTATTAAAAACTCTTCATACATAACATTATTGCCACAAAATCGCCTTACACCTGCTGCATAGTCAATTAAATTTTCCTTTCTTAATCTTTCTATCGACATAGCATAAGCCTCCTTTTGACAATTTTAAAACTCTTTGTACTTATCACCAAAACCATATTTTTCTATAACATAATCCAAATCCTTATCTCCGCGTCCGCTTAAATTCACCAAAATAGAACCTTGCCCCATTTCTTTTGCTCTACGCATGGCATAAGCCACAGCATGAGCACTTTCCAATGCCGGTATAATTCCCTCATAACGAGATAATTTAAAGAAAGCATCAATAGCCTCTTCATCAGTAGCACTGTCATATTTTACACGGCCAATTTCACGTAAGAAAGCATGTTCTGGTCCAACAGAAGGATAATCAAGACCGCTTGCTATAGAATATACAGGTCCCGGTTCACCGGCTGCGTCCTTTAACATAATACTGTCAAAGCCATGCATAACACCTTCACTGCCATAACTCATTGATGCAGCGTTATCTCCCATTTTTTCACCACGACCCAAAGGTTCCACACCAACAAGCTCTACCGGTTCATCCAAAAACGGCACAAACATGCCTATAGCATTACTTCCACCGCCGACACAAGCGGTAACTATATCCGGTAAGAACCCTGTCATTTCCTTAAATTGTTCTTTTGCTTCCGTCCCTACTACTGCCTGAAAATCTCGTACAATAAGGGGAAAAGGGTGCGGGCCTACTGCTGAACCAATACAATAAATAGTATCCTTGTATTCTCTTAAATAAGCAGTAAATGCTGCATCAACTGCTTCCTTTAAGGTTTTTAAGCCATGTGTCACAGGCACTACTTTAGCACCCAAAACTTTCATGCGTGCCACATTAGGCGCTTGTTTTGCAATATCAACTTCGCCCATATATATATCACACTCTAAGCCAAAAAACGCAGCTGCTGTTGCTAAAGCCACACCATGTTGTCCAGCACCTGTTTCGGCAATTATTTTTTTCTTACCCATAAATTTAGCTAAAAGTCCTTCGCCCATACAATGATTTAGTTTATGTGCGCCTGTATGGTTTAAATCTTCCCTTTTTAAATAGATTTGGCAGTTTCCTAGTTTACGGGATAAACGTTCGCAATGATAAACAGGTGTTGGCCTACCTTGAAATTCTTTGCGAATACGACGCAATTCACTGATAAATTGTGAAGAATGGCATATAGTCAAATATGCCTCATTTATTTCTTTAAATGCAGGTATCAATTCCGGTGGTAAGTACGCTCCACCATATCTCCCGAATCTGCCATCCTTGTCAGGATATTGTTTTAAATATCTTTTAAAATCAATGTTGTCCATGTCAAAATCCCCCTCTTTAGCAAAGAAATCATAATTTAAAATAAATACAAGTTCATTATACCTCAAATATTAAAAATTAACAAAAAACGGGACGGTTGCCTAAGCAACCACCCCGTTTTAAAATGTTACTTACCCTCTATAGTACAAAAAGAATGTCATACCAACGTTAACCAGCATGGCACCTGCCATAGGAATAGCTGTCCGTTTAATCAAATCAAAGGGAGAAACACCACCAATACCAGCAGCTACCACTATAACGGCTGTAATAGGAGAACAATTTCGCGCTATACTTGCTGCAAAATGCATAGGTAGAAGCATAAAAACAGGAGCCATACCAGTCTGGGCAGCTACTGCTGGAGTCAAAGCTGCGAAAGCAAAGAATGGCGCATTGCCCGAACCCATAACTACAGAAGAAACTGCAATAATTGCTACCATAACCAAAATCATAGACATTGGCCCAAACCCAAAATCTTGACTGCCTTTAATAAGCGTACCAATGACGCCCATACTCATCAAGCCTTGAGCAAAAGTTTGACCGGCAACAATTAATGTAACAACGTTAGCCATCTGTAAACCCAAGCCATCAAAAAAAGCTTGCACATCACCAAAGACCTTCTTTAAATCTCCACGCCAACGAATAGATTCAGCAATCATGCCAATAGCCAAACCAATAAACATGGCATTAACAATATTAACTTTAATCCAGGTAATCCACAAAGGGCTAAAGCTTAAAATCAAAGCTAAAGGAATTACCGGTAAAAAAGCATAGAACCAGGGAGCCGTATCTTCCGCATCGTGCCCACCTTCTACTTCCATGGGTATAACAGCATGTCCGTCACGTTTATCCATATATTTTTGCGTCATATAGTGAAGAATACCAACAACAACGAAAGCAACCAAAACTATTGGCACTTGATAATCTGTCCAATAAACAACTGGATTAAGGCCAGCTGTTTCTGCAGACAAAATTGTACCGGTATCACTTGGGCTCCAGTCAAAGCATAAGGTTGTAGCAATAGCAGCAGTAGCCGCTAATCTGCTTACACCCAAACCAATCAAAACAGGAAATGCTGTTACCATCAAAAGCATCGCCAATCCTGATGCACTATTAATGCAAAGACCTATGCACATGCCCAAAATCCATACAAACGATAAAACCATATACGGAGATTTTAAAGCTAAAAGCGGTTTTATAGTCATACGAACTAGTGCCCTTGAAGCCCCTATTTTATCCATATATTTGGCAAACGCACCAACAGCCATAATGTTAAGTCCCAGTCCCGCCGCTCTGGAGCTTAAAGTTTTACGGATAAATTCAAATGCATCAAATATAATTGATCCCGTGCTTGCTTTAGGTGCCAAAATTTGTCCATAACCAAAAGCTACAGCCGCATACATCAATATAAATCCTCCAATTACCAACACCGGTTGAGGTTTATATTTCTTATAAATTAAGTAAGCGACCCAACATGTTACTATAAATGAAATAACCAAAGCCATGAAAAAACCCCCAAATAAAACTAAATTTTACTTCCCCCATTTGATTATTGTTTCGCTGTTAATTTAACCATTTCCAAAACCCATTCTGTGGTTTTATACAAATCTTCTTCAATAATATATTCTTCACATGTATGGCAATTTGTCATCCCTACTCCCAATACTGTACAAGAAATGCCATATTCATTAAAATGATTAGCATCACTACCGCCGCCTGTACCGGTAATATCAGGAACTAGTCCAACATTTTCCGCAGCTTTTTTGGCTATAATCATAGCAGTGCTGTCATGAGGTAAAACGTAGGGATTATATGAAGACAATACCTCAATATCTATCTTGGCCCCTGCTTCTTGAGCTCCAACCTTGTAAGCATCCACTATTTCTTGTGTTAGTTTTTCCATTTTTTCTTGGTTACGGCTACGGCATTCGCCCTTTATTTCTACCGTATCAGGCACAATATTAGTTGCTCTACCACCAGAAATTAATCCGATATTGCAAGTGGTTTCCTCATCAATGCGACCTTGAGGAACATGGGTAAGAATTTGTGCAGCTAATTTAATTGCATTAATACCCTTTTCCGGCGCAAGACCTGCATGAGCGGTCTTACCATAAACCTTAACATTAATTTTATTTTGGCCCGGTGCCATATCAATGATTTTCCCCGGTCTTCCACTAGAATCCAGGGTGAATCCGAAATCAGCATGCAAAAGACTTTGATCCATATTTTTAGATCCGGCTAGACCTAACTCCTCACACACGCTAAAGACGACCTGAATATCCCCATGAGGAAGGTTATCTTCTTTTAATACACGCAAAGTCTCCAGAATAGGTACCATACCAGCTTTACAATCTCCGCCTAAAATAGTAGTTCCGTCAGAGGTTATTATGCCGTCCTTAATCTGAGGTTTTACATTAGCACACGGTACCACGCAGTCCAAATGCGCCGTTAGCATAATTGTAGGTGCTTTCTCCACATTACCTTTGAAAGTCGCAACTAAATTACCACAATTGCCCCCCAAGGCTTCTCTAGACTTAACATCTTCAACAACCATACCTCCCAGTTCCTGCAAGCGAGTGATCATCAAATCGCCAACTTCTCGTTCCTGTTTAGAAATACAAGTCATCTTTACTAATTCCATAAACTCTGCTAGTACACGCTCTTTGTTAATCATTTTTCTCCTCCTAAGTTTTATAAATACATCGTATGACGAAAAACAAAATTTCGTCGCCTATTACAAGCACCTTTATTATACTATATATTTTAATCCTTCTCTGACATAAATTGTATAGAAATTTACATCAATATAGACTTTGTCCGTTTTATATGGATACATCTCTTCAATGTATACAAAAGATCTATTATAGTTGCTAATTATTAGTTGAACATTAATATTCATCTTTTTTCTTTGAGATACCCATTAAAACCCACCAATTTTACTATTAAATAAAAAGAACACTATAATTAATTTGACATAGCTGCATTGGTAGCAAAAACTATAATACCAATACTAGCAAGCGTTAAAAGTACTGCAACTAAAATAAACTTTTTCGAATAAGGTATCTTTGTAGTATTTTCCTGGCTATCTCCTTCAGCGTTGAAACCCTTACTTGCATACAACATCAGGGGTATAGAAACTATTAATCCAAGTATCTCTATAATATATAAAGTATGTGGCATAGGATCAGGAGAAATCGGGAAAATTTTTAGTAAATCTAGTGCATATACCAAAAAATAACCAAATCCACACAATCCTGCAAGTAAAAATGCCCAAGCCCTGTCATGAAAAATAAAATAGATGAGCAAAATGCTTAACATTCCCAATGTTGTCAAAAATGTATTAAAGGCTCCTAATACCACTAAAGATATTTGCGAAAAGTTTCTTGTTTCAATGAGCCCGCCAGGAATCAAAACTGACAATAAAGCACAAGATAAAAACAAAAGTACAGGTACAAAATATCTCTCATATTTTGGCATTTTAAAAACTCCTAATATTTTTTATTATTTAAATTTCATTATACTCTCATTTTAGTCAAAAAAAAAAGTGCAATAATGCACTTTTTCTTTTAATTTATATTATTCTCCACATTCATCATGATGCTGATGTTCATGGCAAACGGAACCTGTAGACTGCAAATTTCCCTTTAAATATTCTGCGACTACTTGATCGGTTTCACCATTTGCCCCTACAATAACTTCAATTTGCTTCTCGTTAAATATATCTACTGCCCCGCCTCCCATACCACCGGCAATAATCACTTTTACTCCCATGTCATTTAAGAAGTTAGGTAAAAATCCTGGTTTATGTCCCGGATTAGGAACAGTTTCTTTTTTAATTACGTTAGTTCCTTTCGTATCAAAAATAGTAAAGGTCTCACAATGTCCAAAATGGCCTGCCACTAAATCATTTTCACTCGCTACTGCAATTTTCATAATTTTTCCTCCATTTTTATTATAATATTTTTATTAGATTTTCATAAACTGTCTGCACGGCTTTGCCGGAAGGGCAGTCTATGTCAACTATGGTATTACCACTATTTATGGCTTCTACTGCCATATTGTCGAAAGGTACAGCGCCAACAAAAGGAAGCTTTTCTTCTCGGCAAAAGGTTTCTATTTCTTCACTTTTCTCAAGGTTAGTATCATATTTGTTAATAGCAACAGCCAGCGGTATCTGCATTATTTTTGCTGTTTGAATTATTCTCTTCATATCGCTTATTCCCGATATAGAAGGCTCCGCAACAATTAAAACAAAATCTACACCGCTTAAAGAAGCTATAACCGGGCACCCTATTCCCGGTGACCCATCCAGAATTGCCAAATCTACCCTTTGAGCTTTTGTATTCATAGCTTTTTTTACTTCTGTAACAAGTTTTCCTGAAGTACCACTGCCCATTTTTAATTGAGCCGTAGAAAAAATCTTATGGTACTTCCTATACAACTTAAGCTTTCCCGCAACTGCCGGTTGCATTTTAACCGCACCTACCGGGCAAACTGCTACGCAAACGCCACAACCTTCACAGGCAAAATCATCCACCTTATAGCCGTCTTGAACCACTATAGCATCGAATTTGCAAAAAACTCTGCACTTATTGCAACCTATACAAAGCTTAGAATCTATTACAGCTTTTGGCATACCAAAATAGTCTGTTTCTTCCGGAGGAGTCCCTTGACCCATAAGTAAGTGCAAATTGGGTGCGTCAACATCACAATCAGCATAAGCTCCAGCGTCTGCTAACTTAATAAAAGCACTAACAAATGTTGTCTTGCCCGTCCCGCCTTTACCACTAAGTACCAGTAACTGCTTCATGTTGCCCCCCCTTACAAACTTTATCTAATAAAGAAGTAAACAACTCGTTGTATTTTGCATTTTTTCTAACTATTATATGAGCATTAGAATTTTCTATTCCTAACATCTTTGTAAAAGGAATTTTACAGAGAATTTCAATATTTTCTTTAATACAGAATTCTTCAGCAGGATTTTTCCCCTTAGAACATTTATTTAAAACTACGCCACAGGGTTTAGAAAATAGTTGTACTAATTCATAAACCATCTTTAAATTATGTAGTCCAAAGATAGTAGGTTCTGCCACTAAAATACAATAATCTGCATCTTTAATACTTTCCATAACTATACAGGCACTGCCTGGAGGGCAATCAATAATATTTAGTTGGTGCTCGGCGTTTTTTATATCCTTTAATAATTTTTTTATTATCGGAATACCTGATGTTTCACCGGCATTTAATATCCCTGTATTTACGCCTACGTTTTTCGACTGTCCGCATTGTACGCTGCCAATAATCTTATCCTTTTCTGTTATAGCTTTTTCCGGACAAACTAGCTTACACCCACCGCAAGAATGACAAACTTCATCAAAAATCTTTACTTTGCTGCCAATATAAGCTAAAGCATTAAACGCACAAAAATCAACACATTTACGGCAACCTGTACAAAGTTTAGAATCTACAACAGGAAGCTTTACAATTATTTTTTCTTCTTTGACATTTACCGGTTTAAAAAACAAATAACCATTGGGTTCTTCTACATCACAATCAATATAAACAGCTTTTGGGGCAGCAGCAGCTAAATTCACTGATACAAAGGTCTTGCCAGTGCCTCCCTTGCCACTTAATACTGCTATATGCATTCTATCTTCCTCCGTGATTATGGAAGCCCGCATGAATTTCGCTTAGTTTAGCTAACTTACCAGCCGAGAAATCTTGAATATTTTCCCTAACGGAAGCTCCTATAGTTTTAAAAATTTTAATATTAGATGACTGTAATACTTCTGCTGCATTTTGGCCACAGCGTGGTGTTAATAAAACATCTACTTTATTATCAGCAAGTAATTGTGCCGCTTTAATTCCTGCTCCGCCTTGACTTTCTGCCGCACTGTTAAGCAAAAAACTACTATCTTTTGTTTCAGTATCGTAAAACATAAAATAGGGGGCACGTCCAAAAGATATACATATACCTGTTTCATTTTTTCCCTCATCTACCGGTAGCGCAATTTTCATATTTTCCTCCATTCGCTTCTAACAAAATAATAAATACAAAAAACAGCATGATTCTAAGTAAAAATATCAGTCGAAGTTTCCTTGCCTGTGACAAACTCCATGACCACAGCCATTACCTCTGCCATCGCACAGCCTATATTCGCCACCTTCAATAAAGAGCACCCTCCCTTTAACTAGAGACTGAGCAAGTTTCTTCCTTGCCGCATTGTAAATGCCCTGCACAGTTGTCCTAGCAATATTCATTTGCCCAGCGCATTCTTCCTGTGTTAAATTTTCTAAATCAATTAGCCGAATTGTTTCATACTCGTCAACTGTCATTTTTATAAAATTTTCTTCTTCGATAGATGCACCTAACGGCCCGAATTTATTGCTTTCAGGCAAACAACACACTTTTCGCCATTTCATTGGTCTTGGCATTTTCATCACCTCCAAAAGTTTATGATATATGTCTTTTACTTTTTCATTATACATCATTTCCGTCATATGTCAATAACCTTTTTATATAGCAAAAGACACCTCCATAAAGTGTTTTATTAGCTGAAACAAACATTTGAAGATGTCTTTTGTTTTTTATTAAAATCTAGTCCTATTTTTACTCGCAATAAATTTTCAGAATCTTAGGTTAAGGTAAATCCTTGCGCTTTTATAGCATCTTTTACTTCGTATCTAGGTTTTTCCATTAAAGTTTTAAGACAACGTTCACTCCAAGTATCGTCAATTTTTCCTGAAGTTCTCTTTATATAGTATTCCTTAACTTCTTGGTCATATTCATTAATTAAAGCTTCATCTTTTGATTCATCATATATATCCGTCTTAAATATAACATCAAGTGGAAGCCGTGGCCTTTGTGCCTGTTCTCCCACCGGATAACCTAGACACATGCCAAAAACAGGGTAAACTAATTTTGGTAGTTTTAATAGTTCACACAAAGCCCCAATATCATTTCTTATTCCGCCTACAAAAACACCGCCTAAGCCAAAGGATTGAGCTGCAATATAGGCCTTTTGGGCTGCCAGAGCAGCATCCACTGTTGCTACAACAAATGTTTCATGATTAGAAAACACTTTCTTGTCAGCATCTTTCCAATACTTTGCTGCACGATGCAAATCAGCACAAAACATAAGAAATACTGGACAATTCACTACCCAGGGCTGTCCGCCTGCTATTTCTGCAATAGCAGCTCGTTTTTCAGTGTCTTTAATATTAATAATTGTAAACGTTTGAAAATAACTAGATGTCGCTGTCCACTGTGCTGCAGAAATTATTTCATGTAATTTTTCAGGTTCAATTTCCTGCTTAGTAAATTTTCTTATAGATCTTTGTGATAACAAAACCTTCATTGTTTCGTTCATTTCGTACACCTCTTTCAAAATATTCATAACCTAAAACTAAAGGTTTAACCATAATGATACTACATCTTAAGCATTATGCCAACTTGTAGAAGTAACCCTAGGCGAGTTGCGGCTTCTTCTGTCAAAGTTTCTGCGTCTTTCATGCATTCTTTTATTTCCATAGG
>JAQVYX010000011.1 GCA_029004715.1 Acidaminococcaceae bacterium
GCAGATTCTTATCTTAGTTATTTCTCTAGTTCTTATGGCTGGATTAACTTATATCGTAAATCACACTAAAGTAGGCAAGGCTATGAGAGCGGTGTCTTTTGATGCTGATGCTGCTCGTCTTATGGGTATTAATATTGATCGTATTATTTCCATGACTTTTGCCTTGGGGTCTTCATTGGCCGCAGCGGCCGGTGTTTTGGTTGGCGTTTATTATAACTCAATAGATCCTTTAATGGGCATGATGCCTGGCTTAAAGGCTTTTATAGCCGCTGTACTTGGAGGCATTGGTATAATCCCTGGGGCCATGCTTGGTGGTGTTATTATGGGCATAGTAGAAGCAATGGTTAGTGGATTTTTCTCTTCTACTTTCCGTGATGCGGCGGCCTTTGGTATTTTAATTTTGATCTTGCTTTATAGACCTTCGGGTATATTAGGTAAGAACATAAAAGAGAAAGTGTAGGTGGGGACGTTATGAACAGCATAAAAAAACATGATTTGGCAACCCTAGGCGCCTGCGCAGTTCTCTTTGCAATAGTTCAGACTCTTTTGTTTGTAGACTTTATTGGTCCCTTTTGGGAACTAAATATTATTCTTATTTTGATTAACGTTATCTTATCGGTAAGCTTAAACCTTATTAATGGTTATACGGGACAGTTTTCCATTGGGCATGCAGGGTTTTTAGCAGTAGGTGCTTATACAGGCGCGATTATTACTGTAAAGCTTGGATTGCCATTTGAATTAGCCTTAGTAGTCGGTACCTTGTCTTCTGCACTGCTTGGCTTCTTAATCGGTCTTCCAACCTTACGTTTGAATGGTGACTATCTAGCGATTGCTACTTTGGGGTTGGGCGAAATTATTCGTATTTGTATATTAAACATTGAATATGTAGGTGGGGCTTCCGGACTTATGGGAATACCCCGTTTTACTACCTTTGCTTGGGCTTTTTGGATTACGATTTTTGTTATTTTTGTTATTAAAAATTTCAAAAACTCAGCTCCCGGGCGTTGCTGTTTAGCTATTCGTGAAAATGAAATAGCAGCTGAAACTATGGGCATTGATACAACTAAATATAAAGTAATGGCTTTTACTATTGGTGCTGGGTTTGCTGGTACGGCGGGTGTTTTATTTGCTCATTATTTTTATATTGCACATCCTGCTTCTTTTACTTTCATGCGTTCTTTCGATATTCTAACTATGGTGGTTTTGGGGGGATTGGGGAGTATGACCGGAGCTATTACAGGGGCAGTGCTTTTGACGGCTATTTCTGCTGCGTTGGCCGAATATCCTGAATGGCGTATGGTTATTTACTCGCTAACCTTGATTATATTGATGATAAACAGACCTCAAGGTCTATTTGGCAGTAAAGAATTAAGCTTAAAAATGTTTGGGTTAGGAGGCAGCCATAATGGAAGAGCTACTGAAAGTAAATGATGTTTCTATGATTTTTGGCGGTTTACGAGCTGTTTCTAATTTTACAATGGAAATTAACAAGGGTGAATTGGTGGGACTTATTGGACCTAATGGTGCTGGTAAAACTACCGCTTTTAATATGCTGACAGGGGTTTATAATCCTAGCGAAGGAGAAATAACCTTTGAGGGCAAATTAGTAAATGGTAAAAAACCTTATCAGGTAACAGCTATGGGTATGGCACGTACTTTTCAAAACATTCGTTTGTTTTCGGAGCTAACCGTTATAGATAATGTTAAAATTGCCTATAATATGCATGTACAATATTCTTTAGCAGAGGCAGTGTGCCGTTTTGGCCGTTATTTTAACGAAGAAGAAAGTATTACAAAAAAAGCAATTGAACTATTAAAAATTTTTAAGTTGGATCGTTTTAAAGATGAAATGGCAAAAAATCTTCCCTATGGCGAACAACGTCGTTTGGAAATTGCCAGAGCTTTAGCCACTGAGCCAAAGCTCTTACTATTAGATGAACCGGCAGCTGGTATGAATCCACAGGAAACCCATGAATTAATGGAAATGATTCGTTGGATTAGGAAAGAATTTGATTTAAGTATTTTACTAATTGAGCATGATATGAGTTTGGTTATGGGTGTATGTGAGAGACTTTATGTATTAGAATATGGCTTTTGTATAGCCAAGGGCTTGCCCGATGAGATTAAACACAATAAGCGCGTTATTGAAGCGTATTTGGGCGAGGAGGTATCATAATGTTAAAGGTTGATCAGATAGACGTATTTTATGGTGCTATCCACGCCGTTAAAGGTCTTAGCATCGAAGTGGCTAAGGGTGAAATAGTTACCTTGGTTGGTTCCAATGGGGCAGGTAAGTCTACAACTTTACGCACTATTTCTGGCCTAATGAAGCCCAAAAGTGGTACAATAGTATTCGAAGATAATAATATTGCAGGGATGGCTGCACATAAAATTGTAGCGAGTGGTTTATGCCAAGTTCCTGAGGGGCGTCATGTTTTTGCTAACATGACAGTTTTGGAAAATCTTGAAATGGGTGCTTACTTGCGCAGTGATAAAGATGGTATTGCCAAGGACATGGAAGATGTTTTCAAAAAATTTCCGCGTCTGCTAGAACGCAAAGAACAAGTTTCAGGCACGTTATCCGGAGGAGAGCAACAGATGCTGGCTATGGGACGGGCTCTTATGAGTAAACCCAAATTACTCTTATTAGATGAACCTTCTATGGGGCTTGCCCCTCTTTTGGTTAAAGAAATTTTTCATATTGTTCAAGAGATAAATGAAGCAGGAACTACCGTACTTTTAGTTGAGCAAAATGCTAATATGGCACTTTCAATTGCTGATAAGGCCTATGTTTTAGAAACAGGGAAAATAGTTTTGTCGGGTACGGCACAAGAATTGGCTAGCAGCGAAGCAGTAAAAAAAGCGTATTTAGGTGGTTAAACCTGAAGGGGAGTGAAGCAAATGATTATAAGAGAGTTGATGACTTCGGATGTATTGACTATTGGCGAGGAAAAATCTATGCTGGAAGCTCGTGAATTAATGCTTTCCAATAACTATCGTCGTATTCCTGTTGTGGATGATATTAAACGTATTCGGGGCATTATTACTGATGGTGATATTGGACGTAGTGAGCCCTCAGATGCAAGTACTCTTTCTAAATATGAAGCAAGCTATCTGTTAAGCAAACTAAAAGTTCGTGATGTTATGACCAAGGCTGTTATTACTGTAAGGGAAACTGATGGTATAGAAATAGCCGCATATCAGCTCTACAAGAATAAAATCGGTGCCTTGCCTGTAGTTAATGATGAAAATAAGCTTTGCGGTATTATTACGGATAGTGATATATTCAAGGCTTTTGTAGATATTATGGGCTATGCGCAAACATCCACTAAAATTACTATTGATACTACAGATAAAGTAGGGGTTTTGGCCGATATCACAGGCATTTTTAAAGAACGTGGTATTAATATTATTTCGATTGTTACTCGTAATGTGGGCAACAGTAATGCGGAAATAGTATTGCGTGCTGATTTAACAAATGGCATGGATGTTGTGGAGCAAATTAGAGAAGCAGGCTTTAATATTACAGATATTTCCACTTTGAAGGCTGGACAGTAAAATGTCTGAAAAGCAGGAAAAATATTATGTTGGTGACATTGTGAGGATGAAAAAAGCCCATCCTTGTGGGTCATACGAATGGGAAATAACCAGGACAGGAATGGACTTTGGTCTTAAATGTCGTGGCTGTGGTCGTTTTGTTATGATTCCGCGACCTAAGTTTGAAAAAGCAGTCAAGGGTATTTTGGAATCAGCAAAACCCGTAGGTTAAAAATGTTAAGACCTCAAAGCTTATGTTTTGAGGTCTTTCTTTATGATATAATCATACTTGTAGTTAAAAAATGAGACCCAAGTAGATAAAAATCACTTATTTTATATGGGGGGATTACTATGATTAGAAACGCAACTATTGATGATGCACAAGCATTAGCCAATATATATGCGCATTATGTATTGGCTACTACGATTACTTATGAAACAGAGCCACCAGGGATTGAAGAAATGGCTAACCGCTGGAAAAATATCAGTGCAAATTATCCTTACTTGGTCATGGAAGAACAAGGGAAAGTTATTGGTTATGCTTATGCGGGGCGTTTTCGTGAGCGCAAAGCTTTTGATCCTACTACGGAAGTATCAATATATTTTCACAAGGACTATTGTGGTAAAGGGCGGGGACCGGAACTGATGAATGCTTTATTTCAGGAGTTGGAAAAATACCCTTACGCTACTGCTGTAGCTTGTATTAGTAGTAACAATGACATTAGTGCAAAGTTTTGCAAAAATATGGGTTTTGTTTTTGTGGGCATCTTGGAAAATGTTGGTTATAAAATGAACCAATGGCTAGGATTAGCTGAGTACACAAAAAAATTGCGGGATTATAATAAAAATGCAATATAAGCTGTAATGAGTAGATTTTAGTAAAAGCTGCCACGGTGGGGTATTATAAAAAGCAAGGGAAAATATTATTGTCCAAAAAAAATCAATTTTACAGTGCAAAAATTTTCAATTTAAGGTAAAATTAGACAATAGAGATTATTAAAGGAGAGATGTTTGTGAGTACGAATTTAGAAATGGGAATTGTGGGACTGCCCAATGTAGGTAAAAGCACATTGTTTAATGCTATAACTAAGGCAGGAGCGGAAGCAGCCAATTACCCTTTTTGTACAATAGAACCTAATATAGGGGTTGTGGATGTGCCTGATGAACGATTACAAGTACTCAGCGATATGTTTAAATCTAAAAAAATCGTACCCGCAGGTATGCGTTTTGTAGATATAGCAGGTTTGGTAAAAGGCGCTTCTAAGGGTGAAGGTTTAGGCAATAAATTTTTGGCACATATACGAGAAGTAGATGCTATTGCCCAGGTGGTACGTTGCTTTGAAGATGGCAATGTTACTCATGTAGAGGGTAGTATTGATCCAGTAAGGGATATAGAAATTATTAATACAGAATTATGCTTGGCAGATTTGGAAACAGTTGAAAAGACGATTACTCGTTTAAGGAAATTAGGCAAGGCAGGAGATAAAACAATCCCTGCAAAAATAGCGCTTATAGAAAAAGTTTTGGCGGCACTTGGTGAAGCTATACCGGCTAGACGCATAGAATTAACAAAAGACGAAAAGATTTTTTTAAGTGAGTTACAGCTATTAACCATGAAACCAGTTCTTTACGTTGCTAATGTTGGTGAAGATGAAGCAGCCGATGCTTCTGCTAATGTTCATGTGCAGGCAGTAGAAAAATATGCCGCTGAGGATTATTCTGATGCTATAACTGTCTCTGCTAGAGTGGAGGCGGAAATCGCCGAGTTACCGGCAAGCGAGGCAAAAGAGTATTTAGAAATGGCAGGACTTGAAGAAGCCGGTTTGGATCGTTTGATTAAGGCGGGATTTAAGCTTTTGGGCTTGATGACGTTTCTAACAGCAGGGGAAATAGAATCAAGGGCTTGGACTATTGTACAAGGATATAAAGCACCTCAAGCAGCAGGCAAAATTCATACGGATTTTGAAAAGGGTTTTATTAGAGCTGAAATAGTGTCATATAAGGATTTAGTGGCCTGTGGATCCAAAGCGGCTGCTAAAGAAAAAGGTTTGGTGCGTCTTGAAGGTAAAGAATATGTCATGCAAGACGGCGATGTTGTAGAGTTTAGATTTAATGTCTAAGGTGGTTTAACGTGTACTTTAATGTCTTAAAGTTTACGAAAGGATTCTTAAAATATGTTATTTGATACACATATGCATGCGGATTATTCTTGTGATGCAGTTCAAACTATTGTGGAAGCAATGGAGGCTGCTAAAATGGCTGGTATAGGAATGATTTTAACGGAACATTGGGATAGAGATTATCCTACTAATCCAGAAGAATTTCAATTTAATTTACAAGATTACTTTGCTAAAAACAACAAATATCGGTCTGAAACTGTGCTTTTGGGCATTGAAGTAGGTATGCAACAGCATGTAGCCTTAATGGATAACCAAACTATAAAAGCCTATCCTTTTGATGAAGTTATTGCATCTATGCACTGTATGCACGGGCGTGATATGTATGAGCCTACTTCATATGAGGGGCTAAGTAAACATGAGGCAGTGAAGAAATATTTGGAAGACTCAGTAGCGTGTTTGCAGTTGTATAAGGATTTTGATACCTATGGACACATTGACTATATTAGTCGTTATATGCCCTATGAGGATCAGAATTTACATTACAGTGAGCACAGTCAACTTTGGGATCAAGTTTTCAAGTTACTAATTAACGGTGATAAGGCTATTGAAATTAATACCCGTCGTTTAGATCTAGACGGCGCAGCAGAGAATTTGATAGTTTTATATAAAAGATTTCAAGAACTGGGGGGACGTTACGTTACTTTGGGTAGTGATGCGCATTATTCCGAGCATGTTGGCAGAAGAATGCAGGAAGCTTTAGCAATTGCACAAAGTTGTAATTTGCAACCGGTATATTTCAAGGAAAGAAAACGAATGGTAATCAAGGAGGGCGAATAAAATGAGGGTTGTACGATTTAAAGTTAGAGGTATTGATAGAATAGGTGTTATCGAAGAAGAGAATGTAAGAGCGGTGTCTGGATCTTTGGAGACATTTTGGCAGTTAACAGATGATGTTTTTTCTTTGACTGATGTACATTTGTTGGCACCATGTGTACCTAAGCAGATAATTTGTGTAGGTTCTAACTACAAAAAGCATTCTAAAGAAATAACTTTTGAATATGCTCATGAGCCAATTTTATTTGGTAAAGCAGCACATACTATTATTGGAATGAATGAGACTATCATTTATCCCAATCAGACAAGTAGATTGGTTTATGAAGCAGAATTAGGCATAGTTATTAAACGCAAAATGCATAATATTACACCGGAGCAGGCTCATCAATATATTTTGGGTTATACTTGTGCTAATGATGTAACGGCTAGAGATTTACAGCTACAAGATAAACAATGGCTGCGCTGCAAGTCCTTTGATACTTTTTGCCCATTAGGACCATGGTTAGAAACTAGCTTGGATCCCCAAGATTTGGCAATAAAATCATATTTAAATGGTGAATTAAAACAAGAAGCTCGCACTAGTGAAATGGTTTATACTCCTTACGAATTATTGAGTTATATTTCTCAAAATATGACTTTAGATGCAGGTGATTTAATTTTAACAGGAACACCGCATGGTGATGGAGAGATGCTTCCCGGAGATGTAGTTGCTATAGAAATTGAGGGAATAGGCAAACTTGAAAATGTTGTCAGTAAGTAAGAAACAATAAGACCTGCGCTGTATAAGCGCAGGTCTTATTGTTTGTAAAATTTATTTTTCACCTAAAGCAGCATCAACTTTTTGCCTAAAATATCCTTTGCTGCCAGTTTTATTTGTAGAATTTTTTTTCGCGGGATAGGAAGCTTTATTTGCAGTATTAAGATTAGCAAGTAATTCATCGACGTTGTCATCGGCAGTAACTTGCATTATGGCTTCATCATTTAACCAAATGCGACCTTCACTAAAGGAAGCAAGGGGGTTTTGTATAGTTTTTTCATGATAAACTTTGGATAAGTTTCCTGCGATGAGATAAGCTCTTTCTAAAGTGCTAATGGAAGAGAGGGCGGCCGGAGTGCAAAAAACATGGTCATTAACGGTGATAAGACCATTTTTGCTATTTACTTTAACTTTATTGTTGCTATAGGAGGTAATTTTGGCATTATATTTATCACGGCGTGCAATATTTCCGGGATGATCTGCAGGGTTAAAAATTTCACTAATAAAATTAGTATTGTTTTCTCCCATTTTTTCTAATACACGTTGCCAGGTGGCAGCTCCTGCACCTATGTTATAACCTGCAGCTTCAGTATATTGAAAAGCTTTTTCGTCAGCGGCTTTTTCCATAGGGAGGGTTACACTTTTGGCATTACCTATATTAGCAATAACATTAGCACCTATAATGGAAACGGCATCAACATTTTGTGATTGGTACAGGGCAGCTAATACTTGTAGGGGGAGAGTTTTTTTTACACCATTAGCAGGATCATTGTTTTGCCCATGTCCCATTTCGTGGGCAACAACAAGGGCAATTTCATCTTCGTTATAGTTCAATAAATCGAATAGGCCTATATTAACGCTTAGGTTATGGCCCAAAGTACAAAAAGCATTAAAGGTTTTTTCTTTGTTGACAAAATAATTGTAAGGTTTTTCTTGGATTGAGGGGTCAGTTTGTGCTATGGCTGCAGATAATCTTTGCATAATATCGTCAAGCATAGCATTAGCACGGGGTTCTTCACTAACGCCCACTTTTTCTTTAACTTGAGCAAGATATTTTTCGCGGCCTTTTTCGTCGTTATTTATATAATCTACTTGCTTGTTTAAATAGGCATATTGGGCACCTAGTCCTATAAGAGAGCCAAGAGCTGAAACAGTATCAAAAGCTTCAGCTGGGCGCGGAGCTAATGCGCTTGTAGTAACAGTTATGCCAAGTAGCATACTTAAAGAGTAACATAAAAGTTTTTTGTGCATAATAATTTTCATTATTACATTCCTCCCATTTTGACCTAATCATAATATAAAAACAATTAAAATTCAAATATATGATATAATTAGAACCACAAAAGTTAGAAAAAGAAGGTTATTTTTTGATTACGAAGATGACAGAAGGAAACCCTCTGAGAATAATACTTGCTTTTACATTACCATTATTTATCGGGAATGTTTTTCAGCAAATGTATAATATTGCAGATGTGATTATAGTAGGACGGACCCTAGGTGTTGATGCTTTAGCGGCAGTTGGTGCGACTATTCCTATTTTTATGGTTGCTATGGGAGCTACTGTTGGTATGACGGGTGGTTTAGCTGTAGTCACGGGACAGCGTTTTGGTGCAGGAGATATGCCTGGAGTTAGGAAATCAGCAGCTGTGTCTGTAGTTTTGGGAGTTGTCTACACCTTTTTCTTTATGGCCTTAACAGCGATAGGTATTGATTCTTTGTTAGAAGTGATGAATGTTCCGGAAACTATTTTTACTAATGCACATGTTTATATTAGCATCTTATTGTATGGTATTGGAGCAATGACCTTATATAATTTACTTGCATCTTTAATGCGGGCTTTGGGTGATAGTAAAACGCCACTATATTTTTTAATTTTGGCATCAATTGTAAATATTATTTTAGCATTAGTTTTTATTGTATATTTCAGGTGGGGTGTCAGAGGTTCTGCCATAGCTTTAGTTATTTCTGAAGGTATTTCAGGTCTTTTGTGTTTAGGGTATATTTACAAGTATTTTCCTCTTTTACATTTACAAAAGAACGATTGGCATTTTACTTGGCCTTTTATTTGGGAACACTTGCGTATGGGTATACCAATGGCAGTGCAGTTTGCAATTTTAGGTGCCGGCATCTTGGTGCTTCAAGCCGTATGTAATTCTTTTGGCCCTGATATAATAGCGGGGTTTACTTCAGCAGGACGAGTTGAACAGTTGGCTTTGCAGCCTATGATTTCCATTGGTTTGGCCATAGCTGTTTACACCTCACAAAACTACGGGGCACGTAAATTTAACAGAATTCGTCAGGGGGTAAAGGTCTGTTCAAAAATTTTGTTTGGATTTTCCTTTATTGCCGCAGTGGGTATTTATTTTTTAGGTTCAGATATTATTATGCTTTTTTTAGGTTCTTATGATAAACAGGTAGTAGAATCGGGTTTATTATATTTGCATCTTACCGTGCCTTTTTATTTTTTCCTAAGCCAAATTTTTGTCTTTCGTAATGCGACTCAGGGGTTAGGCATAGCAATAATGCCCCTTGGAAGCGGCATTATTGAGCTAATTTTTCGTAGTGGTGCGGCAATTATTTTGGGTAATTATTTTGGGTATAAGGGAATGTGTTATGCGAGTCCGGTAAGTTGGATAGGGGCTTCAATTTTTTTAGCTATTGGCTATTTTTATTTTATAAATATTTTAGAAAAACAAAAAAGTATAGCATTTAAGTAAAGGGTGATTAAGATGAAAAACATTTTATTTTTAACTACAGGTGGGACCATTGCTTGCGAAGAAACAGAAGAAGGTTTGATCCCTTCTTTGAGTGGGCAAGACCTTATAGAGCGTGTGCCGGAGATTAAGACTTTGTGCCAAATTACAGTTGCTGATGTTTGTAAATTGGACAGTAGTAATCTGCAACCTGAGAATTGGAGTAAGTGGGCCAAACTAATTGGTGATAATTATACTAAATATGATGGTTTTGTTATTACTCATGGTACAGATACAATGGCTTATACTAGTAGTGCCTTAAGCCACATGCTTGTTAATTTGGGCAAACCGGTAGTGCTTACAGGCTCACAAGTACCAATTAATTTAGCCAATTCTGATGCGCGCAGTAATTTAGAGTTAGCATTTACTATAGCTAGTAGTAATCTTGCCGGAGTGTTTATTGCTTTTGGCAACAAGGTAATTAAAGGAGATTGCGCAAAGAAAATTTTTGCTAAAAATTTTAATGCTTTTGAGAGCATTAATGAAACACCGGTTTTGTTTTTTGATAAAACAGGTATAAAGAAAAATCTTCCTTGTGGGGAGGTTTTAGGAGAATTCAAGGTAGAAGAAAAGTTAGACCCTAGAGTTATGGCCATCACTATTACCCCAGGGCTAAGGCCGGATATTATTGATTTTGCCGTAGCCCAAGGTAATAAGGGGATTGTTCTAGAATGTTTTGGCGCAGGAGGAGTGGATACTGCTACAAATAATTTTCTTCCCGCTATAAAACGTGCTATTCATAAAGGGGTCCGTGTTGTTTGTGTAAGTCAGTGCTTATTTGATGGCGTTGATTTAACGTTATATCCTATGGGCATTTTGGCAGCTCAAGCTGGTGTGGAATCAGGTGGTTTAATGACGTTAGAAGCGGCTTTAACTAAGCTAATGTTTGTCTTAGCAAATGAATAAAAGGAGGAATATTTATGCCATACGTAAATATTAAAATTACTAAAGAAGGAAAGGTAACCGCAGAGCAAAAAGCAGCCTTGATTAAAGGGGCAACACAATTGTTGGCGAATGTTTTGCATAAAAACCCAGCTACAACTGTAGTTATCATTGAAGAAGTAGATACTGATAACTGGGGAATTGGCGGGGAAAGTGTTACAGAGCGTAGAAAGCTTTAAAAATAACACAATTTTACTTGCATTGTTAACAAAAAACACTTGCGTTTTTTTGTTGACAATGCTAATATGTACCCGTGCTTAGAGCAAAGAATACCAAAGGATATCTTAGGAGTTCTATTGGAAAAGGTTGTTTGGCGGCACAAGACAAATAAAAATAGAGTCAAAAAACGCTTGGATCTTTAAGACCGAGACGTGTGGCAAACGCTATAATAATGCGCACTTCTCGAGGAGGAGTGTGCTTTTTTATGCAAATTGGTATTATTGGCAGAGGCCGAGTTGGCAGTGCTTTGCTGCGTAATTTGTCGGGAAGCCTAAGTATTTCTGATTGTGGAAATAAGGAAAAACTGGTACAAAGCTGCGATGTTATTTTTCTCACAGTTCCTGATCGAGTAATTAAAGAGATGGCAGTTGCTTTAGCCAAAGATAATCTCAAGGGGAAAACGTTTTTTCATTGCAGTGGTTCTTTGGGCTTGGAACCTTTAGCAGAGTTAGAAAGGCATGGAGGACAGGTTGGCAGCTTGCATCCCTTGCAAAGTTTTGGCAGTTTGACAGCAAATTTTTCAGGTGTTTATATGGCTTTGGACGGTAGCAAGAAAGTGAAAATAATAGGAAAAGAAATAGCGATGTTATTAGGTGCTAAGATTTTTACTGTACCGGAAAATGAACGCAGGCTTTATCATGCAGCGGCTTGTTTTGCCTCTAACTATGTAGTAGCACTTATTTCCATTGCACAAACTATTATGATTAGGTGGACAGGTGATGAAAGAGCGGCACTAGAGGCACTACTCCCACTTTTAACTGGTACTGTGCACAATATGCGGCAAGTGCCTTTGGCTGCTACAACGTTAACGGGACCAATTGCTCGTGGTGATGTTACTACTGTTGCAGGACATCTAGAGGTTTTGCCGGAAAAATATCAAGAGGCGTATAAAGCCGTGGGTAAAATAACAGTTACTTTAGCTGAACAAAATAAAAGTATAACAAATATGCAAGCAAATAAATTAAGAGAGTTGTTGTGAGATATAAGAGGCATACTTAGTATTTAATACAAGGAGGAAAGAAAATGATAACTACAGCGACAATTAAAAAAATGAAAAAAGAAGGCAAAACCATAACAATGCTTACGGCCTACGACTGTGCTATGGCCAGGATGGAAGACGAAGCTGGCATTGATATGATTTTAGTGGGAGATTCCCTTGGTAACGTAATTTTGGGCTATGAGTCTACTATTCCCGTTACCATGGAAGAAATGCTGCACCATACGAAAGCTGTGTGTCGCGGAGTTTCTAATGCTTTGGTTGTGGGAGATATGCCTTTTATGAGCTACCAAATAAACGAAGCAGAGGGACTGAGAAACGCAGGACGTTTTTTGAAGGAAACTGGTTGTAAAGCAGTTAAGCTAGAAGGGGGAGCTTCGGTTTGCCATCTGGTAGAGAAAATGGTTGTTGCCGGTATTCCTGTAGTGGGGCATTTAGGTCTTACACCCCAGTCAGTTAATCAGTTTGGTGGGTTTAAAGTACAGGGGAAAGATGTAGAGGCAGCAAAGAAAATCATAGAAGATGCCAAAAAATTAGAAGCAGCAGGAGCGTTTGCCATAGTATTGGAATGTGTACCGGCAGCGCTTGCAGAGAAAATAAGTCAAGAATTGGAAATTCCAACTATTGGTATAGGGGCAGGAAATGGCTGTGATGGTCAGGTTTTGGTTTGCAATGATATGTTAGGTATGAATAGTGGTTTTACACCAAAATTTGTGAAAAAATATCGTGACTTACATACAGAAATAGTAGGGGCTGTTAAAGAATACATTAGTGATGTACAAGGGAGAAAATTCCCAGCCCAAGTACATACTTTTAAAATTGAGGAAGGCATAATTGAACAATTGTATCCTACTAATGAAAAGGTAACTAGATAATTTTGAGATATTTAAAAGAATTTTAATGTATGAAAGCATCTTATCAAACAGGGGGTAGTGTAAAGTGATATTGTGTAAGACCGTTAGAGCATTGCAAAAAGAGATTAAAAAGGTAAAAGGGACTAATAAGACTATAGGGTTAGTGCCTACCATGGGTGCACTTCACGCTGGACATGCATCACTTATTGAGGCCGCTAACAAGGAAAATGATATAGTGGTGGTAAGCGTATTTGTGAACCCAACACAATTTGGGCCTAATGAAGATTTAGATAGCTACCCACGTACCTTGGAAGCCGACTGTATCCTAGCGGAAAAAATGGGAGCAAACATTGTTTTTGCACCTACGCCTAGCGAAATGTATCCTTCTAGGGACATGACCTGGGTAGAAGTTTCGGGAGATATTACAAAAGTTTTGTGTGGGGCAACCCGCCCAATACATTTTCGCGGTGTAACGACAATAGTCGCCAAGCTTTTTAATTTAACACAGCCTGAGAGGGCCTACTTTGGGCAAAAAGACGCGCAACAAGTTCAAGTACTTACGCGTATGGTTAAAGACTTATTTTTCCAGTTAGAACTGCGGATTATGCCTATTATTAGGGAGGAGGATGGTTTGGCTAAAAGTTCTCGTAATACGTATCTATCTAAAAAAGAGCATAAAGCAGGGCTAATTCTTTATAAGAGCTTAAGAAAGGCGGAGCAGCTCTTTATTAGCGGGCAACGTGATGCAGAGAAAATTGTAGAAGAGACTATCCAAATTATTCAAAGTGAGCCGCTAGCTGATATAGACTATGTAAAAATGTATGCTATGCCGGAACTAACACCTATTGACGGTCCTATGAAGGGGCGCAATTTGTTGGCTCTCGCGGTAAAATTTGGTAAAACGCGTCTTATTGATAATACAATTTTGGAGGTAAAATAATGTTATATACTATATTTCATGGAAAAATTCATAGGGCAACTGTTACAGAAGCAAATTTAGAATATATGGGTTCGGTGACTATTGATAGTGATTTAATGCAGCAAGCAGGAATTTTAGAGGGGGAAAGGGTACAGATTGTAGATAATAATAATGGCAATCGTTTAGAAACATATACTATTGCCGGGCCTGCCGGCTCTGGAATTATTTGTTTGAACGGTGCTGCAGCTCGTAAAGTAACGGTGGGTGACAAAGTTATTATTATTGCTTATGCGCAAATGACAAGAGAAGAGGCTGAACAACTAGTTCCTAAAATTGTTATGGTAGATGATAATAATAAAATCATTAAGAATCTGGGACAGGAAATTCATGGGACGACTTATACAGAGGCAAAAGTCTAATATTTGTGTTAAAATAACATAGTAGATTATTAAAAGATATTATCCAACAACCAATATATTGATTTCTCTTGGTAATTAAAGCAGGAGGGTGGAGGATGCTACTATGGATGTAAAAGCACAGGCACAAGATTTTATTGAGAAATGGGTTTTTGAAGATTCGAAAAAAGTAAAAATAGCATTTTTTGGACAGCCAGGAGCAGGAAAGTCTTCTCTCATTAATGAATTAGTAGGGAAAAATGTAACCGCAACAGGTAATATGACGGATACCACTAAGACAGCACAAATAATTGAACATAATGAAGTGCTTTTTGTAGATTTACCGGGATACGATACAAGTGAATTTCCTGCTAACAAATATTTTAATAGCTTTAATCCTTTGCAATATGATTTGTTTGTCTGCGTATTCAATGAAAAGTTGCAGGAAGCAGATAAAGTATTTTTTAAAATATTACAACAAGCAAAGCGACAATGTATTTTCGTACGTAATAAAGCAGATGGAATATATGATAACCAGAAATCATTAGCGGAATTACAGGTGGAAATCACTGATGATATTTGCTGGCAATTGACCGATACGGTTAAAGTTTTGTTTACTTCTTGCAAACAAACACTTCCGATAGAGCAAAGAGGTATTGCCGCTTTGCAGGAAGAAATAATTTTTCGTTTAGAGCCGGCTTTAGGTGATAAATTTTTGCGTAATGTGAGAGCATATAGTCAAGAGATTTTAGTGCAAAAAAAACAAGAGACCATAAAAGCCATTAATAAAGCAATGCTTATAGCTGCTGGTAATGGCTTAAATCCTATATTTGGCGTAGATATGGGTATTGATGCTAAAATAATGAGCATGATGTATGAACGCATTCGCAAATCATTTGCTATAAGCGAGGAAGAAATAACAAAGGGAAGCGCAACAGATAATATGTTGCAGCTTATAGCAAGGGGCGTAAAAAAAGAAACAATTACTAAAGGTTTAAAAAAAATAATGACCAAGGAAATGCAAGAGAGATTAGTTAAATACATACCAATTATGGGACAACTTGTTTCTGTGGGTTTGGGAGCAGGTACTATGTATTATTTAGGGGTGGAATATACAGAAGCATGTTTTGCCTATGCTAAAAAAAGGTTGGAAACAGAAATAAAATTGAGGGTACAATGACCGGATATAAAGCAGAGCTGAGGGAAAAAATTGCAAAAATTGTTCAAGAGAAAGTGAAAATAGCTTTTTTTGGACAACCGGGTGCGGGCAAATCCAGCACAATTAACGCTATTTGTGGTGCTGAAGTTGCTAAAGTTGGTGTTACGACTGATACTACGCGAGATGTGCAGATTATCAAATATGGCGAAGTAATATTTGTGGATTTGCCGGGGTATGGAACTTCTAGATTTCCCCAAAATGAATTTTTTACTAAATTCAATCCTTTGCAGTATGATTTGTTTGTTTGCGTATTTGCCGGTAAATTGCATGAGGCTGATACGAAGTTTTTTCAGGAGTTAAATAAAAGAGGAAAACCTTGTATTTTTGTGCGCAATAAAACAGACGAAATATATGATGAGGGAAAAACGCTTGAGCAATCTCAAGAAAGCATTCGCCAGGATGTTGCAAGACAGCTAGGTACATCAGAGATTGTTTTACAGTTTATTTCTGCTAGAGGTGATATGCACAGTGGCATAGAAGCTTTAAATGCATGCATTACCTCGAAAATGGGTGCAGCACGCAAAGAAAAATATATTATGGCCGTCAAAACGCAGACCAAGGAACATTTACAGCAAAAAAGAGCTTTGGCTATTAAATATGTTAGCCGTAGTGCAAAATTTGCGGCAGTAAATGGTTTAAATCCTATATTGGGCGTAGATTTTGCTATTGATATAACGATTATTTATAATATGTATGAAGAAATTCGTCAGATTTTTGCCATAGATGAAAAAAATGTGGGTAAAAGCACATTAACTACAGGTCTCAAGAATTATTTACTAAAAGGTATGAGTAAAGAAGGTATAGCTATAATTCTAAAATCTGTAACACAAAAAATTGCTGCTAGATCAATGCTTAAATATATACCGTTAGTAGGCCAGGCGGCTACTGTTTACGTAGGACATAAAATAGTAGAAAAGGCAGGAGAAGACTATGTAAGAGCTTGTTATCAAGTGGCAGAAGAAGAACTCTTGGATGACCTAAAACTGCAAAACTGAGGTTGAGGAATTAGTAAGGTCAAGAGTTAAAATTTTATGCAAAAGAAAATATTTAGCAGTTATATAGCAGATAAACAAATAATTTTGGTTTTATGCTAGTTGTAACGCTTAATAATTAGGTAAAAAAATGATTAAAAAAATACTCATAATCAGACTCAGCTCTATTGGTGATGTTATGCATTGTACGCCTGTGGCCAAAGCGTTAAAAACAACTTGGCCTGACTGTCATATAACATGGTTAGTCGGGGAAGTATGTGCAGAACTTATAAAATATAATCCATATGTGGACGAATATATTGTGTGGTCTAGGGAGCGCTTTGAAAAATACTGTAGAAATTATGAATTCAAAGAAGCTTGGTCTATGTGGCAAGAGCTAATGAAAAGATTGTCTGTACTGGACTTTTACGCGGTCCTTGATATTCATGGATTGTTTTTAACAGGTTTGATTGCCAGTAAAATAAAGGCTGAACGCCGTATAGGACTAAAGGATGCTAAAGAACTTAACTTTATTTTTATGGGGGAAACGGTTAAACCAAGCGGGCGACACATGACCAAGAGATATATGAGTATTTTGCAGCCATTTGGCATTGTTACTAACAGCGATGATATGACGCTTATAGTTCCTAATTATGCACAACGATTTGCCGCAAAAATTTTATCACAGGCGGGTATTGCTGCTGATGATAAGGTTGTAGTACTTGTACCGGGAACAACTTGGTCTACAAAAAATTGGCCTACGGAGTTTTTTGCTGAAACAGCAAATTTAATTGAGAAAGACTTTAAAATTGTTTTATGTGGAGGGCAATCAGAGATTGAGCTTGGTAGGAAAATTGAAAGTAAAGTCCATTGTTCTGTAATAAATACAATTGGGCAAACAGATTTGTTGGAAATGGCAGCAATTTTGCAATGTGCTTCTGTGGTTGTTGCCGGTGATACGGGACCCTTACATATGGCGGCAGCACTTAAGTTGTCAACGGTTGTTATTTTTGGCCCAAGTGATCCGGAATGCTATAAACCCTTAGGCAGCAATAGTATAACGCTTTTTTATCAACAGAAGTGTTCTTTTTGTCATAAACAAAAATGTCCTACAGGTAAAAATGATTGTATGAAAAAAGTGCGTCCTGGTGAGGTCGCAGCAGCTATTTATAAATTAGTTGGGGTATAAATAAAAATTCCATTAATTAGCAACAATGCAAAAAGGTTCAGAGAAAAATCTCTGAACCTTTTTATCGGTATTAAAGATATTTGACCATGCTAAAAAGCGAGAGGAACAATTAATTATTAGATTTATTCTTTTGTATTGCTCTGGCGTAAATATATGAAAACATAAGAGCTAGGCAAAAAAGCAGCGTTGCAGAAAAAATTTTTATATGTGTAAGCTGTTCCTTTTCAAAGTGGCCTTTTTGCACAATTGTAAGAGAAGAACAGGCTATTTCAACTTCTCCAGAGTGTTTAAGGGAGTTTTTAGAGAAAACACCGGATATACGGACTGTGTCACCAATATGTTTATAGTCACCAAAACTTGTTATTTTTGCCGCATCTGAAGATTCAAGCCATATTCCTATGGCATTTGTACCGTCATTTACGTTAATCCAGGAATAACGGCCCCTATTCATTGCTTCCCCAATTGCTTCGCCTTCTATATTAACAACTTTTCCATCAAATTGTTCCATGTTATTGATTAAGTTGTCAATTTTTGTAATATTCGCAGCGCTACTAGAACCGGCAAAAGCAATTATGAGTAAAAACATTATGATGAGTGTTTTACAGATGTTGTGCATAGCGTCTTTATCCCTCCAATGATGTACCCAAACAGTGCAAAAACCGCCATAAATTCAAGCCTTCCTAAATACATAGCAATAATATATTGTACTTTTAAAATAGTGGGCATGGATGTTGAGGTAATACCAATGGATAAGCCAACATTACCAGTGACAGAGGCGGCTTCAAAGGCGGCAGAGGCAAGCGGATATCCTAAAAATGCACCAAGCGCAGTGTTGATTGCGAATAAAAGCACATAGCATATAATGATAAGAGCAGAGGTTTTCACTAAGTTGTCTGTTAATATAAAATCTTTTATGTGGTGGTATTTATATATTTTTATGCTTCTTTCCGACGAAAGTAGTTTTTTAATATCCGCAATTAGGCCTTTGAATACAATACCTACCCTTAATCCCTTAAAGCCTCCTGCGGTAGAACAAGCGGAACCGCCAATTAGCATGGCAATGATGATAATTAAAATCCCGAAGTCACCCCAATCAGAGATAAATTGCTGGGAATAAATATTACTAAACCCCGTAGTTGTATGAGCAGATAGTACATTATAAACAACTCGCCTAAAAATTGAAACGGCATCGGTATAGATACCAAGTTGGGATAATCTAACAACAGCAAAAGCGCAAGCAATAAAGGATGTTATAAAAAAGCTCTGGGTTTCAATATTTTTAATTAGCTCCTTTTTATTTCCCTGCCAGATAGCGTAGTGCAAACCAAAATTCAAGGACCCCAGCATCATCAATATGATGGTTATGATTTCATAAGAAAAACTGTGATAATACATTATATTTTGTGCGTTAGGGGCAAAGCCGCCTGTGCTCCAGGCAGATTCAAAAATAAAAAGACCATGAAAAAATGCAGATAATGGAGATAATCCTATGTATATACCACAAAGCCATAATGCTGTAGTTCCGATTATCATGTAAACAATACTTATTTTCCAAATAATTCTAGCTGTTCCAAGTACATTTGGCACAAGTTCAACATCTTTTGCTTCACCAACATATAGTTTATAAGCACCACCTAGATTTTTGAGCATAAAGCTTAATGCCAAAACGACTACACCTTGTCCACCAACAAAAGTAAGCAGGTGGCGCCACATATTTAGGCTTACTGATAAATGATCAAGATCCTGCGTAAGAACTAGTCCTGTGGTTGTGAACCCACTCATAACATCAAAGCAAGCGTCAAGGACGCTTTGCACATGTCCGCTTAATACATAGGGAATTGAACATAAAAACATTAGTACAAGCCACGAAATAGCAGCTATAATAAACCCATGTTTCCCTTCTACTTTGGTTTTATTTTCGTGAGTTTCCCAGCCGCAAAAAATTAAGAGAATGCCGGTTGTAACAGAAATGGAAATGCTAATTAAAAAATCAAGAAGAGGATTCCACTCCCGTAAAATTAATGCGGTTAATAAGGGAATAACCATTAGAAGCGCGGTTCCCAGTACTATACAACCGGTATAGTAGCTAACAATATTAATACTTGAAAAGTTTATATTTGAATTTTTCATATTATCACCGTATTATGAAGGAAATAGAAGTGAAAATCAAAAAACAATAGAAACAAATAGAGGCGATTTCTATAATAAGGCCAAGTATTTCATTTTTTTTGCTTAGCATAAGATACGCCTCCGTTTTGCATATATTCCTTTATTTTAAGAAAAGTTGCTTGGTTCGTAATTAAATTGACATTGTCATTTTTTAATATTTGGGTGTCACCTCTGGGATATATAATTTTTCCGTTACGGAGCACCGCGGCAATAACGCTTTCTCCCGGTAGTTCTAAATCTCTGATGAAGCAATTAAGCCAACGGCTTTTTTCATCTACGCTAACTTCAACGAGAATCATAGCTCCGCGGTCAAATGTTTGTACAATTTTGCAAATATCACTATCGAATTCATATTCAATCAAATTGGCAATAACTTCAGTACTGCATACGGTTTGATTTACTCCTAAGGCCTTAAACATAGAGATATTCTTAGGATAATTTACTCTGGCGATGGACTTATTAATTTGAAATTCCATTTTGGCAATTTGGCATATAACCAGATTTTCCTCGTCTTTGCCGGTTACAGCCGCAATAATATCGGCATTATTAATTCCGGCATCATTTAAAACAGCTAAATCACTTCCATCTCCACATATTATATCGGCATCAAGATCATTTGCGATTTTCCGACAAACATTTTCATCTTTTTCAATTAGCGTTACATTATAACCGCGTCCTTTTAGTGTTTTTAGTAGGTTGGAACCTATTTTACCGCCACCAATAATAATCGATTTCATTTTAACGTTTCCTCTATTCTGCTTTTTAGTATGTATACGCTCAGTTCTGTTGGATTGATAGTCTCAATTCCCAGCCCATCATACACCGGCTTTTTTTTTGGATTATTGATTCTTGCTATGATTCTAGGTACTTTAAAAATTTTTTGGGCGATAAGGGCTACTGTAATATTGATATTGTCATCAGAAGTAGCCGAAATTATATAATCAGCATGCTTAATTCCGGCTTCCAAAAGAACATCGTTATCAAATTCAATGCCTTTTATGCGCAGTCCATTGAATCCACTTCCAAGAGTATCAAGATTTTTAGCCTCCCGGTCGACAATAGAAATATTATAGCCGGCATCTGATAAGTCCTCTGCTAGCATACTTCCTAGCCTTCCGCAGCCAATAATAATTATATACATATATAAAACCTTCCTTTAAAAAATCATATAAAATAGTAGAATTAAGTAATAGGTATTTTAAGGCTTATTTTCCAAAATGGTGTTTTCTTTTTTTTCAGGTTCATCGCCAAAATCATAAGCATAGGGCTCTGAGCTTTCAAAAGTACAGATTCTTTCAATATTTTTACATGCAGGTTTAAAGGTAGGGTCGAGAGAATAGGCTGCTCTATAGTGCCTACGTGCCATAATATCATTACCGTTAATTTCAAACCAAATACCAAGCAAATTATGAGGTTGTGGAGAATCAGGAAAAATGCGCATAGCCTCAATTATTTCATAATAAGCTTTTTCCTGTTCATGGTGACGTAAGCTTTGGGTTGCTAAACTTATACATTTTGTAAATAAGTTGTTCGATCTATCAAGATCATACATAACCATACACATCTCCTTTCAAGCTAAGTATAATATAATGGCAATAAGGTTTGTGTAAGGGTTTTGAGGTTTTGTGTAAGTTTTTTGTTAGCAAAAAAAGACCATCCATAGGAAGGTCTTTTGATCATTTTGTCAATAAATTATTCGTCTGCAAGGCGATAGCCAACGCCTATTTCAGTTATAATATAGCGAGGCTGCGCCGGGTCTTCTTTAAGTTTTCTTCTAAGGTTACCCATACATACCCTTAATGATTGGGTATCATCAGCAATCATGCCACCCCAGACGTTTTCTATAATAAATTTATGCGTAAGGACTTTTCCCTGATACTTTATGAGTAAGGCTAAGACTTTGTATTCATTTGGGGTAAGATGGATTTCGTCATTACTGAGCCAGACTCTGCGCTTATCAGCGTCAACAGTTAAATCACCCATTTTGAAGGTTGACTCTGTTTGTAGGCTGGAAGCATGGACGATTGATTGCCGCCGGATTATAACGCGAATGCGGGCAAGCAGTTCAGCGACACTAAAAGGTTTTGTTAAATAATCATCAGCTCCGGCGTCAAGAGCTTCTATCTTTTCCCTATCATGTCCACGAGCAGAAACGATTAAAATGGGAATCTGCGATACTTTGCGTAATTGTCCAATGACATCTATTCCGTCTATATCAGGCAAGCCAAGGTCTAAAATTAATATATCGGGATTACAGGAAGCGGCAAGCATGAGTGTAGCTCTTCCGCAATCTGCTTCAATACATTTATACCCTTGTGTTTCAAGGGAAACTTTTAGAAATCCACGAATAGATTTTTCGTCATCAGCTACTAAGACCAATGGTTGCATTATTAGATTCCTCCTTTACCGGCAAACAAAATCGTACCAAAGTCCCATGGGGTTTTTTATTATATATTGCTATTTTACCACCGTGAGCTTCAACAATGGACTTGCATAAAGAAAGACCTAGACCGGTACCGTGCCTAGTCCCGTAGGTCTTGGCGTGTTGCGCATAAAATCTTTCAAATATGTGGGGAAGATCAGTTTCTAAAATTCCAGGGCCATTATCGCTAACCTCAAAAATGACTTCACTTTTCACTTTATTTACGGTTACGATAATTTCACTGCCATCCGGAGTATAATTTATAGCGTTGCTTAAGAGGTTTACTAAAACCTGCGTTATTAACACGCCATCAACCTTAAGTAAAATAATGTCCGGAGGCATTTTGGCATTAATTATATGTTTGCCGGCGGGCTTTTTCACGTGGCTGATGGCATCTGCAATAATTTCTTCGGCCGCTTCTTGTTCAAGATTCATGGTTATTTTTCCTTCATCAAAACGGGTCATGTTTAAAATGTTTTCAACCATTTCATTTAGCCACTTAGCATCATCATAGATGTTGTTTAAAAAATCCTTTTTAATATCATCACTTACTGTAGCAAAATTATAGATAATGGTACTTGCAGAGCCCATAATGCTGGTTAAAGGAGTTCGCAGGTCATGAGATATTGCTCTTAGCATATCTGCACGAAGATGTTCGCGCTGTATTTGCATTTGAGTTTCTTCCTGTTTTTCATAAAGCTTTTCTCTTTCTAAAACCACAGCAATCTGGGGGGCAATGGTATCAAGAAATTTTATTTGTAACGAAGTTAAAGTCGAAGACTTACTAAGAGCTATGCCGATGACTCCCATTACGCTGTTTTGCCCTATTATGGGGAGATAATACGCTTTGCTTTTGGGAAAAAGTGCTGTACCATGTCCACAGCAATTTGCCGAATGGTAAGTCTCATAACAAGCAAGACGTTCTCTATCTTCATTGAAAAAATCTTTACCGGCTACATATCTATTTTGTATTTTTCCTACATCATCAAAAAATTGAACTAAAATATCTGCGGAAAACTGTTTAGTAAGTTCTTCGGCGGAAACTTTAGCTAGTGATTTGCTGCTTTTTACTCCTAGTAGTTTCCTCTCTAGCAGGTATAAGGATTTAAAACGTTGCTCTCTTTCTTCAGCTAAAGCGGTTTGTGATTTTAACCTTATGGTTAGCATACTAGTAAAGGAGCCCACGAGAAACATTATAAGGAAAGTTATGGGGTAGCCGGGATTGTATACTTCCAAGGTAAGATAAGGTTCTGTAAAGAAAAAATTGTAAAGTAATACGCCGCAAACAGAGGCTAAAAAGCTATAAAAGTAGCTGCTTGCCCAATATGAAAATAAAATAATCCCTAGCAGATAGACCATGACAATGTCAGATTCAAGGGAGCCGCTTTGTTTAAAAAAGATAGAAATAGCTGTACAGAGAGAAAACATGATAATCATGGTTACAATATTATGTACGATTAAAAAGGTTTTATTTTCCTCATTTTGTTGTTTTGCAGAAGAAATATTTGTTTCGTCTGTCTTAGTATTCATCTTTTCCCTCCATATGTTTAATTAAACCTTTCTTGAATACATAAGATAAGTTTGTTTTATGTGTTCAGTGTAAATCAAAAAAAAATGAATAGCAAGGGAGTATTTAAGGTAATTAAATATTGACAGTACTTAAATAACGTAGTACAATTTCTAAGTTAGCAGTAGCTAACTTAGAAATTGTACTATTTTTTTTATACTTTATTTTGTGTGATGGTATAGAACGGTTAGTACAGTTTTTTTAGCTCATCAGTTAGCCGTGGCTAACTAAAAAACTATTTTTTGAGGTGGCTTTATGCAAAAATATTTTCATAAATTTCTAGTTATGTGGCTAATTTTAATTGTATGCGCAATTTATTTTT
The DNA here is from genome assembly GCA_029004715.1 of Acidaminococcaceae bacterium. Taxonomy (GTDB): domain Bacteria; phylum Bacillota; class Negativicutes; order Acidaminococcales; family Acidaminococcaceae; genus JAAYAE01. Next base: position 24,187 of record JAQVYX010000011.1, read on the forward strand.
TTATGGAACGGGCAGCCCCGCAAATCCAGTCCGAACAAAACGTTAGAATTGTAATAGATAGTGTGGGACGTGAAATTGTTATACCTGAACACCCTAAAAGAGTAGTAATTCTTAATGCGTCTAATCTTGAACTCTATTATGCCGCAGGTGGTCAGGCAATAGCTAAACCAGTCAGTAGCGCATTTGACGTGGAACTACAAAAAAAAATAGCGGATATTCCGGAAATCGGTTTTATACATTCGCCTAATCTTGAAAAGATAATTTCGTTGCAGCCGGATTTAGTAATAGGAACTAACGTTCCTTTTCACAATGCTTTAAAAGATGCCTTGCAAAAAGCAGGCATCCCTCTTTATATAAATAGTCTTTCTTCATATGAGGATGTCTTAAAGACCATAACTTTTTATGGGGAGCTGGCAAATACCAAAGATAGGGCTATAGAAAAAAGACGGGACATTGAAACAGAATATGCAGCAGTAATTAACCAGGTAAAAGGTAAAAAAACTCCTAAAAGTTTGATTGTTTTTGGTTCTCCTGACAGTTATAGTATGGCTACTAAGAAAAGTTTCAGCGGCGACTTGGTAAATAGATTGGGAGGAGGCAATATAGCAGACTTAAATAATAATTTTGGGGATTCATATGTTCCACTAAGTATGGAATATATTACCCAAAAAGATCCTGAAGTTATTTTTATAATTACAATGGGGAATTCCCAAAAAGTGATGGAAAACTTTAAGACTAATATGAAAGAAAATCCTATTTGGAATGATGTCAGTGCTGTTAAAAATGACCGTATTTATCAGTTGCCGGCAGACTTGTTTACGGTAAATCCAGGAACTCAGGTAGCGAAAGCTATGTTGCTATTGGCGGAATACCTTTATCCTGAGGAGGGAAAATATGACAATAAAGCAGGATGATACACGTAGCAAGCAACGCTTTGTAGTTCTCGGAACTGGATTCTTTTTGCTTTTTATTACGATGTTTTTCAGCATAAGTACAGGCGCTGTACATGTGAGTTTTCCTGAGATAACTTCTGTGTTCATGGGCGCAATGGATGGCGAGGCTTACAGAATAATTTATTTGTTACGTTTACCAAGAACCATAGTTGCTGGGTTAGTTGGCGCAAATCTTGCACTGGCAGGATGTATATTGCAGGGTGTCTTGCGTAATCCTCTTGCAGACCCCGGAATTATAGGCGTATCTTCTGGGGCTGGGCTTTTTGCCATGTTACTCATGGTTTTGGTTCCTGAACAGACAATTCTTGTCCCTGTAGCAGCATTTCTAGGGGCAGTTTTAGCGACGGGAATAGTGTTTCTTCTATCTTGGGAACGAGGGATCAATCCTTTACGTATGATTTTAGCCGGAGTAGCAGTTGCCGCATTTTTTGGCGGCGGCATGAGTGCTCTAATGATATTTTTTCCGGATCGTATTCAAGGGACAGTTGCTTGGATGGCGGGAGGTTTTCAGGGGCGAAGTTGGAATCATGTGCGTTTGCTGTTGCCGTACAGTGTTTTAGGAACTGTCGGTACAATGTTTTTTTACAAGCAATTGAATGCGCTTCAACTTGGGGATGAAGTTGCGGTGGGCGTTGGTATAAGCGTTAAACGTACAAGGGTGATTTTGATAGTTGCGTCAGCACTTTTGGCGGCCTCTGCAGTCAGTGTTGCGGGGTTACTTGGATTTGTAGGACTTATTGTGCCTCATATTGTAAGACTGCTGGTGGGCTCAGACCATGAGTATTTGTTGCCATGTACTGCTGTTTATGGTGCAATTCTTGTCATGGGGGCAGACACTGTTGCTCGTACTGTTTTCAATCCATTGGAAATACCTGTAGGTATATTTATGGCATTTTTAGGTGCACCGTTTTTTTTATATCTTTTGCGAAAGGGTAAACATAAATGACGAATACTTTCTTGAAAATGCAAACGGTGTGTCTAAAGTATAGAGATAAAACGGTTTTTAAAGATGTAAACTTGGAGTTCTTGCAACCGGAAATTGTAAGTATTATAGGACCTAATGGATCAGGAAAATCTACCATATTAAAGGCTTTGAGCAGAATTTTGACTCCAGCTTCAGGATATGTTTATTTACAAAACGAAAGCTTACAGAAAATACCGACCGAATGTGTGGCTCGTACCATTTCCATTTTACCTCAATCAGCAAATGCTCCCGGAGATATGACTGTCCGCGATTTAACCGCTTGCGGAAGAATACCCTATCAAAATCTATGGGGAAGCAGAACACTAAACGATGATGCGGCCATTGATGAGGCTTTAGATATTACAGGATTAACAAAGTTGCAGAATAGACTGCTAAGCACTCTTTCCGGTGGAGAAAAACAACGAGCGTGGTTATCTATGGCCTTAGCGCAGAAACCCAAAATCTTGCTTCTGGATGAACCTACAACTTATTTGGATGTAAAGCATCAGCTTGAACTAATGGAACTCATTGTTAAACTTCACCGAGAATGTGATATGACTATAATTATGGTTTTACATGATTTAAATCATGCAGCTAGATATAGTACGCGCTTGATTGCTGTGAAAGAAGGTATTGTTGTTGCCGATGGCAATGTTAAAGAGGTTTTTACTGTAGGGGTTTTAGAAGAACTTTATGATGTTCAGGTAGTAGTTACGAAAATAGAGCGAGATGGTTGCAGTTATCCCATCTGCTTACCATATACTAAGGAAAATTACTAAGGAGGTAAATATGAAAATTTTAGTTATGTACTCCTCGCTAACGGGGAATACAAAGAAAGTTGCAGAGGCTATTACTGCAGCGTTACCTGAAGAAAGCACTTTGGTACAGGTGGCTGATAAGCTTCCCATTCAAAATTATGATATTGTATTTTTGGGATTTTGGATTGACCGTAGCAGTGCCGATAATGCTATGGCGCAATTTATGCAACAAATGCATGATGAGAATGTAGCACTTTTTGCCACATTGGGAGCTTATCCTAATACCGCTTATGCTAAGAAGTGTATGGAAAATGCTGTGGCTTTATTACCTAAGGACAATACTGTGTTAGGCAAATTTCATTGTCAAGGTAAGCTAGCGGAGAAACTTGTGGAGAAATTTAAAACATTGCCACCGGAACATCCTCATGCCCTAACTCCGGAAAGGTTGATGCGGTACCAAAAAGCGGCTTCACATCCTGATGAAGTTGATCTTAAGGCTGTGGCCCAATTTGCAATCAAAGTAAGGGAAGAATTTATAAATAAGCACCACTAACAAATTGCAAAAAAAGATATTTGCAGAAAAGGAGATTGTTTATGAAGAACCACATTTCTAAGGTACAAGTGCTAGCAATTTCGGCTTTTGCTTTTTCGGTGTTTTGTACTGATATAGCTGCCGCTTCCGAACCGGAGGAGTTTAATCTTGATACTGTGCTTGTAACTGCTACGCGCACACCTATGACAGAAAAGCAAATCCCCCAAGCTGTTCAGGTAATTACGGCTAAAGATATAGAAAATTTAGGTGCTGCAAATGTTACGGATGCCTTGCAATTAGCAGCTAACGTAAATTTATCCAAGGCTGGCATGACAGGAAATCAAGTGTCTATTCGTGGAATGGATACGGCTCATACCTTAATTCTTATTGATGGGAAACGTATGGCTGCAGAGGATGCCAATAGTACGGCTAATGTTTATGAATTAAATCGTGTTAATGTTAGTGCTATTGAGCGGATAGAGATTGTACGCGGTAATGGTAGTGCTCTTTACGGAAGTGATGCGCTAGGTGGTGTTATCAATATTATCACTAAGAGGCCGGGGGTAGCTAAAGCTACTCTTGGGATTAATACAGGGACAGAAGAAAAAGGCACTTATCTGCATTATGATACAGGCAAACAAGGTAAATGGAGCATGAGCACATCTGCAAGAATTACCGATGTACGCAGCCAGCAATCTGATAGTGATGATAGTACAAACATGAATGGGCCAAAGCGTTATATTGATTTTAAAGCTGATTATGATTTAGGTAAAGGTAAAGGGCTTACTTTTGATATGAGTCATTTAAAAGAACAACTCAGGGAATATTATGACGATGATCTTACTAGTTCTAAAGCAGTAATTGATCAGAAAGAATGGTTTGATAATACTAGATCAGCTTATGGATTGACCTATTATGGTAAGGATAGTAAAAATGATTATCAGCTACGAACTTATTATAATGTTTTAAAAAAAGAGTCACGAAAGACTAACAATGGTGTATGGAGTGACTTTGACCATATGCAGTACGAAACATTTGTTATAGATGGCAAGAACTCCAGCAAGTTAAATGAAAAGCATCTTTTAACTTATGGAGGTGAATACAGAAATAATTTTGTGCGTGGAACACGGATGGGGACCGGAGGAGATAATACTTATGAAGACGATTACCTTGGTTTAGAGAAAACGGGATCAGAAAAGTCTCTGGAAAATTATTCCGCTTATGTCCAAGATGAATGGCAGATAAATGAAAAAATGTTTGTTATTCCTGCCTTACGGTATGATTATCATACTAGTTTTGGCTCAAATATAAGCCCTAAGCTAGGAACAACATATAATTTAAGTGACAGTACACGTTTGAAGGCAAACTATGGTAAAAGCTATAGAGCACCGACCATTAGTCTTTTATACTATGAGATGACTAGAAACATGGGCAAAAGGATTGTACAAGTATTAGGAAATCCGGATTTACAACCTGAAACATCTATATCTTTTGATTTTGGAATTGAGGCGGAAAAAGGCAATAATTGGGGTAAGCTTACATATTTCAATAATTCTGTCAGCAACCTTATTACATCAGAAACTGTTTCTAAAATAGGTACAAAAACTATTGCCAGATATATAAATGTTAATAAAGCACAAATAAATGGTGTGGAAGCAGAGCTAGGAAGACATTTTAATAAACATTTATCTATTAAAACAACCTATAATTGGCTAGATGCTATTGATAAAGAAACAAATGAAAGGCTAAATAATAGAGCAAAGAATAATGCTGCAATACAATTAACCTATACGGATAATAAACCCAACCCGCTTACTGTGACCTTGTGGAATGAATGGAACTATGATTATCGCTATGATGACGTGAATTATGACTACAGTTCTACAAATTTTGTTATAAACAAGCATTGGAATAAACATTTGAGCAGTTATTTTGGTATTAACAATATTTTTGATAAGGAAGTGGATGATCTTACTGTAAGTGGACGAAACTGGAGAATGGGTATGGAATATAGTTTTTAATTAAGACATAAAAAGATATAACAGGTATAAATATCTTTAAATATGGTAAAAAATTTGTTGATGAGTTAGTTGCCTTGCTTAGAAAGGGCCAATGGGATGCGGCAAAAACCTTTGCACAGAATAAAAAAGGTGTTTTTGGTTGTATTCTTACTTAGGCAAGGAGAAAAGATGATGCTAAAGGTTATAGTAGTAATGGCTCAGGACAAGGTACTGATTATGAGCGTAATGGAAACTTAGTTTATATTAATGGTGAATTATTAAATTAAGGATGCTAGCTTGATACAAAAAGGTATTATAGTTTTAATTCCTATAGTGGTCTGTGTTTTTAATGTTATCTAAATTAGTAAGTTAATTATAGCCTGCAATGTCTGCTCCGTTGGAATTTCGTTTTAAACGACGATATTCTATAAGAAGAGTCATTGCAGGCTATTGTTTTACTAATTTTTATATGCTATTTTATAAGTGGTATTATATAAAATTCCTTCTGTAATGAAGAATGGTAGAAATGAAGGCGTGCGATTTTGGGAAAAAATAGCCCTCCGAATATTAAGGCTAATATTGCTACTTATAGCAATCCCAATATACCACTAGCAAAACCTTTAATTCCGGCTATAACAAATTTTGTAAAACAAATAGACGTAAAAAAATAATTTTTACTTACAAAGGAGAAATTATATGAAAATTGTAGTTTTAGATGGTTATGCAGAAAACCCAGGGGACTTGACTTGGTCAGCTTTAGAGAATTTGGGAAATCTTATGGTATATGATAGAACGGAAGAGACAAAAATTGTAGAGAGAATTAATGATGCAGAAATAGTTATCGTCAACAAAACGAAGATTGATAAAACGGTATTAGATGCCTGCCCGGAAATTAGATATATTGGTGTTTTAGCAACGGGCTATAACAATATAGATATTGAATATGCAAAAAAAAGAGGAATTTTAGTGGCAAATGTTCCCACCTATGGAACTTTTGCTGTAGGACAGTTTGCTATTGCACTATTGCTGGAAATATGTCATAGGATTGGACATCATGATAAGGTTGTGCACGAAGGAAAGTGGACCAATAATCTTGACTGGTGTTTTTGGGATTATCCGCTAATAGAGTTGTCAGGAAAGACTATGGGAATCATTGGTTTTGGCCATATTGGTAAGACTACGGGCCGTATTGGTAAGGCTTTGGGCATGAACATAATTGCCTATACCCCTAATCCTCAAGCTGAAGATAAAAAAGAGGTAGAGTTTGTAGATAAATTAGACGATTTTTTTGCTCAAGCGGACGTTGTTGTATTACATTGTCCACTATTTCCTGAAACAAAAGAAATCATAAACAAGACAAATATAGAAAAAATGAAAGACGGGGTCATCATTATTAACAATTCTCGTGGTGGATTGATTAATGAAAAAGATTTGGCTGGGGCATTAAAGAGTGGAAAGATTTATGCGGCTGGGTTAGATGTTGTAGCAACGGAACCCATAGATAAAGAAAATCCTTTACTTACGGCACCTAACTGCATTATTACTCCGCATATTTCTTGGGCAGCGAAGGAGAGCAGAAAACGATTATTAAATATAGCGGTTGAGAATGTAGCTGCTTTTATAGCTGGAAAAGCTATAAATATAGTTAATAAATAAATTCATCTTTTGCAAGTCCAATTAAAAACTTAAATTGGAGTGACAAAGGTGTATAAATTAAGCAAAGCATGAAAAAAACTGTTCAGGACAGAGGATGAAAACATGCAGATACGTCAGTGTCTTTTTAAGGAGAATATACGTATTGCGTAAGAGGACTAAATGAAAAAGGTTCAAATTATTCGTAAAATAAAGGAGAAAAACGTTCGTATGAACGCATAGTGTTTACATTTTAACAGTTTATTTTGTTGACAAAAAAAATAATAAATGTGATAATACTTTCAAGCAACGGTGTGAAAACACCGTTGCTTTTATTTTTTATCTAGGGGGGATAGCGGTCTTTACAGTAAAGAATAGAGTTTGTAGAGCTTCTATTCTAGCAATATCGTTAGTTTTTGGAGAAGGAGGGACAACACATGATTAGGTATGTATTAAAACGGCTGGTTATTTCTATTCCCGTTCTTTTTCTGATTTCCGTCGGTGCCTTTATACTTGTACATCTTACACCAGGAGATCCGGCAGATATGTATATTTCACCGGACATGACTCAAGCACAAATTGACCTTACACGGTCAGTTTTAGGCTTGGATAAACCCTGGCTTATCCAGTATTTTGAATGGATAAAGAATTTCATTAGCGGTAATTTTGGGTTTTCCTTTAGCAGCCGCCAGCCTGTAGCAGAAATTCTCGCACAGCGCTTTAATCCTACTCTGCTTTTGATGAGCGTAAGCTTGCTTGCAGCTTATCTTGCTGCAATTCCGCTGGGAATAATTGCAGCTTTAAACAAAAATTCATGGATTGACCGTTCTATTATTGGCTGGACATTTTTTAATGTTTCATTTCCACCCTTTTTTTTAGGTCTTGCGTTGATTTACGTTTTGGGAATAAAACTAGCGATTTTTCCCACAGGCGGAATGGTAGTTTTAGGACAGGAAAATGATATTGCAGGTCGATTGATGCATTTGGTATTACCGGTAGTGGTTATGGCTTCTCAGTTTTCTGCGAATATGATCCGTTACGTTAGGGCTAGCGTATTAGATGTTTTAGACCAAAACTATATTAGAACGGCAGTTTCCAAAGGATTATCAGAGCTACATATACTGTTTGCTCATATATTTAGAAATTCCTTGATTCCCATTATAACCGTAATAGGAACAGATCTTCCGAAAATTATAGGGGGAGCGGTTATCACAGAACAAATATTTCAGTGGCCGGGAATAGGGTCATTAACAGTAGCGGCAATTAATTCTCGTGATTATCCAATTTTGATGGCCATAGTTATCTTGTCTGCCGTTGCCGTCCTTTTAGCGAATTTATTAGTAGATGTATTGTACGCGGTAATTGATCCTCGTATTAGATATGAAAAGTGAGGTGCGTGAAAATGAATACAGATAAATTTATGTTGGTAGGTGATGACGGAGCCTTCGGAAATTTAGCAGCAAGGGCAGTTTATGACGGAATTGTGGATAAATCGGATGACGCTATGGAAGAGGTAGTGGAATCATGGGAGAAAATAACTTGGAGAAGATTTTGCAAAAACAAAGTGGCTTTGTGGAGTATGGTTTTGTTGTTAGGAATTGTACTAATGGCAGTGCTGGCTCCGGTTATTGCACCATTTAATCCCAATACTACAGTGGGGGACTTTGACGTTGCTCCTTCAGCAGCTCACCTTTTGGGGACTGATGATGTAGGACGAGATATTTTAAGCCGGTTAATTTATGGCTCACGGGTATCTTTAATCGTTGGTGTAGGTTCCGTATTTATTTATGCGCTTATAGGCATTACGCTGGGTCTGTTATCAGGTTATTTAGGAGGCACAGTTGATGGTGCTATTATGAGAATAACAGAGGTTTTCATGGCGTATCCTCATTTCATGATAATAATGGTAATTGTAAGTCTAATTGGCCCTAATATGATGACAGTCATGTTAGTTATGGGGGTTATGGGGTGGCCGCCTATCTGTCGCTGGGTGCGAGGAGAAGTTTTGAAGGTAAAGTCCATGGACTACATAGCATCGGCTGTAGTTACAGGCTATTCACCTTATACAATCGTTGCTAAGCATATTT
>JAQVYX010000012.1 GCA_029004715.1 Acidaminococcaceae bacterium
CAAACCCCAATATGTTAAACCTTTACCGATTAAGACATTAAGCCATTTCATACCTAAAATCTGATTTTGCACAAAATCCCAAATCATTTGCATAAAGCCCCACCATCTTTACCATCATTTAATTTATTGACAAATTTTTTTAAATTTCCCAATACCTCTCCATTCAAAGAATAATGGGACCACTTACCATCACGCCTTACATCTACAAGCCCACAATCACATAAGATTTTCATATGATGTGATAACGTAGGCTGCGTTATAATGAATTCTTCTAATAATTTACAAGCACACTTCTCCTCATCGGAAAGCATTTGTACAATCTTTAACCGCTTATCATCTCCCAAAGCTTTAAATATTAGCACATAATCAATATCTGGCATTGTTTTCACCTCTCGTATAGACATCTATCTATGTGTAGTATAATCCTAATATAGACGTTTGTCAATATGTTAAGTAAAAAAAATGGCAGATAGATTTTTTGTCCATCTGCCTCATTATTAAAATACCCTAGACGCACCCCAATAACGCGAGCTCCAATAGCTATTGGAAAGAGAAGCTACTGCAACACCCGTGCTTGACGCCGCGTGAATAAACTCTCCACCACCTAAATAAATACCACAGTGGCTGGGTCCTGATTCATAAGTTTGAAAGAACACCAAATCGCCAGGCTGTAAATCACTCATCGAAACCTTAGGGTTATCATAATATTGCACATCCGCTGTACGCGGAATGCTAATGCCCATTTTTGCAAAAACATACTGTGTGAAGCCTGAACAATCAAATCCCCACGGATTTGCTCCGCCCCAAACATAAGGCACACCCATATATTTAAAGGCTGTGCTAATTAAACTTCTCACTAAACTACTGCCAAAACCACGACTAACCCCATATTCACTTCTACCTCTAGGTAACTCAGTACCCATGAGTGCATAATAGGTTTCCTCACCAACAATCCCATCAGCAGTCAAGCCTTGACTTGCTTGATATTTTTTTATAGCTGCAACGGTCTGTGCTCCATACACCCCATCAGGAATGCCAATATCATAACCTGCCAAAACTAGTTTTTGTTGAATTGCTGCAATCTCGACACTTTCGTCCCCTTGACGAAAAGCCGCATGCGCTTTTTGTGTCGGTAATAATAAAATAACAAAAGAAACAAGCACTAGAAAACACATGAGTGTCTTTTTGAAAATTTAAACCACACCCTCTCGATTGACGCCTACGAAGTTAGCTGCCGGGTTCGGGATTCGAGAATCACCCTATTCCTCAGAAATTCACCCCACTATGGTTCCTCCGCTCTTGTTGCCAAGATTAGGCCTACGAAACTTTATACCTGTACATTATAACAAAATATATTTAATCTGTCTATTTTTTCACCAAATGTTCACTAACTATATATAAAGGGCGTTGCTTAACTTCTTCAAAAACTCGTCCTACATATTCTCCCACTATACCTATGCCAACTAGCTGAATACCGCCTAAAAACAAGACACTTGCCGCGAGGGTAGTCCACCCTGGAATAGTGTCTTGCACAACATATTTTACATAAATAACATGCCCCAACAAAAAAATACTCCCAAACCCAAAGAAAATCCCTGCATAAAATGCCCACCGCAATGGGACATTAGAAAAAGCCGTAATACCATCTAGAGCAAAATGCAACATTTTGCGAAAATTATATTTTGATTTACCGGCAAAACGTGGCGGTGCCACAAATTCAACGGTAGTAGTTTTAAATCCCAAATTGTTAATCATTCCTCGTACAAAACGCGCCCTTTCGCGATATAAACGAAAAGCTTTTACCGCATTCTTATCCATAAGGCGAAAGTCGCTGCCACCGGGCGTAATATGTACAGTTGAAACGGTATTTATCATTTTATAGTAGGTAGTTGATGTAATGTTCTTAAAAAAAGAAGCATCCTCTGTTGCCTTACGTATAGTTTGTACTATTTCGTTACCATCTTCCCACAATCGTAAAATTTGTGGGAGCATTTCCGGCGGATGTTGTAAATCACCATCCATAGTTATGACTGCATCGCCTGTAGCATTGTCCAATCCACAGGTCAATGCCAATTGATGTCCAAAATTACGAGAAAACAAATAAGCCTGTACCCTAGGATCTTTTTGTACAAGCTCATTAAGTAAAAGTGCCGTCCTATCTCTAGAACCATCATCTACAAAAATAAGCTCATAATCATAGGGCAAGGCACTCATTACTTTCGTTATTCTTTTGTAAAATTCACTAATATTATCCTGTTCATTAAACATAGGAACAACAACAGATATAAATTTATTCATTCTATAATTCCCCTATTTTAAGGCTTCCAGTGTTTTAAGCAAATCATTTTTCGAATGTAATCCCACTAAGCGATTAACTTCTTTACCGCCTTTAAAGAAAACAATTGTCGGGATGTTTTGCACACCAAACTCGGTAGCCAACTCTCCTGCCATATCTACGTCTATCTTTGCTATAATCACATCATCAAGCTCATTGGCCAAAGATTCAACAATAGGTCCCAGCATTTTGCAAGGTCCACACCAAGGAGCCCAAAAATCCACCATGGCTGGTTTTCCAGCATTTAATACTTCTTTTACAAAGTCTTCCTGTTTATCGATATGTAATAAACCCATATTGCACCTCCTATGATATTCCCACTAATTATATAATACATCACTACTTTTGTAAAATAAATACCGGTAAAAAATGCAACCTTCTCTATTTCTAGCATTTTTTTACCGGTATCAAATTGGTATGAGTGTTCACTAAGCCGAGTTCTGTTAACGATAATCATTTATCTTGACTTACAGTTGCCTGCACGTTCTAGCGACACAACCCGGAAGGCTCAGCGGGCCGCTTCATCCCTTCCCTATTTGGTCTTGCTCCGAATGGGGTTTACCTAGCCAACCAATCACTTGGTTGCTGGTGCGCTCTTACCGCACCGTTCCACCCTTACCGACAGCCGTCGGCGGTACACATTTCTGTGGCACTTTCCTTGGGGTCACCCCCACTGGACGTTATCCAGCATCCTGCCCTATGGAGCTCGGACTTTCCTCGTCTGCCCTACGGCATCCGCGATTATCTTTCCCACTCATACCCACAAATCTATCATACTTCATTATCTACGTCAAGCTTTGTTATACAAATATCTTTGTAACATCTTATTATATTCCCACGAATCTTTCTTTTGGAAGTTATCAAACTGATTCATAATGGCATCAATTTCATCGGCGTAATGAACAACAAAGCTCTCCTTGGTAGCACAAGGTATCGGAGATCCTTTTTCCTTATCGCCGTGATGCGAAAATATAATATGCAAAATTGCCTGCAGTCTATCTCCCGTTAATTCCGGAATTTTGTCGCCTTCGGCTTTTAAACGCATACCCATAATAGAAATATGGCCTAATAACCTTCCTTCAGTAGTGTAAGGAAAACCTAGTTCCGGCGAAATCTCTGTCAATTTTCCAACATCATGTAATAAGGCTCCTGCCAAAACTAAATCACGATCTACTCCTTCAATAGTATGTGCCAATGCTAACGCAATGTTAGCAGCACATACTGTGTGATGCATAAGGCCACCGACATAAGCATGATGAAGTCTCATTCCTGCCGGATTAATAAGAAATTGTTCATAAGTCTCACCGGAAAAAATGTTTTTCACCAATTTAGCAAGGCCAATATCTTTTATACTAACAATCAAATTATCTAATTTTTTTTGATATTCCAATAAATCTATATTACCGGAAGGCATTAGATGAGTAATGTCGTCATGTGCACCTATGTTATCTAATTTTTGCAAAATAATCTGCAACGACATGTCACTGGCAAATTTATTAACATCGACACTTCCTCCGATGACAAAAGGTTTAGGAGCATCGATTTCTCTTAGCTTATTTACCAATCCGGTCTCAAAACAGATAAAAGGAATACAACCAGAGTTATCTTCTAATAATCCTCTAGCAAAAGCTTTCCCATTAGAAGACGTTCCTATTTTCTGCAGCCTTACAATACAAGGTTGCTCTATTTTATCACCTATTACAAAATCCGTTATCATGTTCTTCATCCTTTGCTCATTATATTTGGCTTTTAAGGCAATATTTAGCGTGTTTTATAAATGCCTTAGTATTTGTTCTTCTTCTGCTAGTATTATTTCAATAGTACGCTTATTTTCTTCTGCCCATGAGCTAAGCACCTGTTCCAACTTTGTAACCACTGGCATTTCCGTAAACTGATGTCCGGCGTCAATAACATTAATCCCCTGATCTAAGGCTTTTTGGGCTACATGATATTTCAAATCTCCTGTCACAAAAGTATCAGCACCGGCGTCTAAAGCAGCCGCAATGAAATCACTGCCTGCTCCACCAACTACAGCTACCTTATATACAGGTTTGCCTGCATCGGCAAAAGCGATACCATCAGCAGCAAGAACTTTTTTCACATTTTGAGCAAAAGCTTCCAAAGTCAACGGTTCAGACAAGACACCAATGCGTCCCAAGCCCTGCTCTGGATGTTCTGGATTTTCAATAGCTACTACTTGGGTCAACGATAAAAGTTCCGCTAGAACATCGTTTACTCCTCCCACAGCAGCATCTAAGTTAGTATGTGCAGCATATACTGCAATATCACTTTTAATAAGGGCATAAACGCACTCCATTTTAGCATCTGTAACTGCTAAAGTTTTGGGCAAATTAAAATACAGTGGATGATGTGTAATAATCATATCAACTTTTGCTTCAATTGCCTGTTCAGCTACTTCCAGAGTTAAATCCAAAGCCAGCATAATTTTTTTCACCGGTGCATCGACTTTACCCACAAGCAAACCTGGGTTATCCCAAGATTCTGCCAATGCGATTGGTGCAATTTCATTCATAGTCCAACAAATATCAGCTACTGTAGTTTTCATTGTATAATTCCTCCAATTTATTTTTTCTTCTTAAAAATTCTTGATACTTTTCACTATGTTTAGCAGCAGCGCTATTATCCATTGCTGTCAGTAAATACGCATACCTATCCATAAGGCGCTTTATATGTTTTGCTAAAAGTGGATGATGCGTTGCCAAAAGCAAAGGGCCTATTTCATAATAGACATCGTCTATAGGCTTTTCACAAGTACCTTTTTCGGCCACTATAACCTCATACAATTTATCCCCCTCCGGGATTAAATCCTCAGCATGCAAATGCCAATTATGCTGCAAAAGCCAACTGCGCAAAAGTTCTGCTCTGTTCATCGGCTGCAAAACCAAACGTTCTAAAGATTCTACAACAGGGCTTGATTTTTCCAAAATATCAACCATGGTAACGCCACCCATACCGGCTATAACAACAATATCTGCTTCTCCGGGAGCAACAATAGATAGGCCATCTCCACAACGCACCTCAATAATATTTCCCAAACCGTACAAATCTACCGTCCTTTGTGCAGCAGCACAAGGCCCTTCCGCTATATCAGCAGCGATGGCCCCGGTTATTTTACTCTCCTGAGCCAAAAGCACCGGCAAATAAGCGTGATCCGTGCCTACATCTACTATTTTTCTGCCATTAGGTATCCACTTGCCAATGGCATTTAGACGAGATCCAAAACTCATTTTTTGCACCCTCTCATAACGTTATAGTCATATTATAGCATAATCAAAAGCCTTCCGCTAAACTGCCACAGAAAAGCTAAAGACAAATTTTTAACATTTACCCAAAACCACTAAATAAATTTTACCCCTCTTTATTCATAGGAATTATAAACTTTTGCAGCTCTTTTTTTGCTGGCACCAGCACTTATATACGACCCCTCTACTATCGTTTCATACCCTTTCTTTCTAATAATGCTTTTAATGTAATCCACATGTGGACATCTGTCAAAGTGGTGATTATCTGTTATCATGCAAGAAGCCAAATGAACGACAACTTCATTTTTTTCAAGATTAGTTTTCTTATACGCCTTTTTAGAGAACTGTTCTAACTTCGCAGCAATACTCTTTCCACAACAGCCACCGCAAGTAAAAGAAATGTATCTGGTATCATCTGGATAATTCTCAAAAAGGCCATCCCTATTGTAAAAAGCATTAGTACAGGCAAAACCACTGCATCGCCTATGTGTTAGGTCGCATTGAATTATAATAACATATTTAGCAGTCATTATTATCCCTCCATATGTTTGAGTATATTTTAAAGAGAGCTTTACTTATTATATAACAAAAACTAGGTTTTTGAGAATTAAACTTTTGACTAGCAAATTAAATTTTTCTAAGGCCCCATTGCGAAAATCCGCCGAAAGAACATGCCACATTTGGTTAACGCAAAAAGCGACTCCCCTATATATCGGGAATCGCTTTGCAAGTAAATTATCTATTTTTAATCATTTGCAGCTTAGGACTTTTTAGGAATATTGTTCTTGCACTCTTTACAATATCCATATAGCTCCAGCTTGTGGTCTACAATAGAAAAATCAGTAGTAGCCTCAAGCTTCTTTTCAAAACTCTCTAAAGGACAATGGTCTATGTCAATTATCTTCTTACAACCCAAACAAATTAAATGGTGTCTGTGTGCAATAGGCTTTAACTCGAAAACAGCTTTGGCTTCCTCTAATAACGTTGTCTTGTTAATTATATTTTTTTTATTAAACAGTTCTAAAATTCTATATATAGTTGATAAGCTGATAGTATCATCAGCTTGTTTCGCCTTAAAATATAAATCTTCAGCCGTTGCAAAGGTACTTGCTTCATGCAAGAGAGTCAAAAGCAAATTCCTTTGTTTCGTGCTTTTAAGCCCATGTTCTTTTAAATATTCTTTGTAATCGAGATTGTCCTCTACCATAAAAATTATCTCCCTTTGCACTCCATAATATTCATTTTAAACATATTTCTTCTATTTGGCAAGTTTCAATATAGGCCCCGCATGGCAAACTATTTTTTGAAAAGTTAAAACTCCAAGCAAAAGAAAAACTGAAACAAGAGCAATAACTCCGCCAGGAGCAGCATTGATCCAATAGGACAAAAAAATACCGCTGACAATATCAATAAAGCTAAATAAAATTCCATACAAAAGAGTTGGCTTAAAACCACGCTGCAGTTGTAGCGCAGTAGCAATTGGTAATGCAATCAAGGAACTTATAACAAGAATACCTACTATTTGTATGGAAATAGAGATAGTGGCTGCTACTAGAATAGAGAAAACATAATTAATCCATTTTACATTAATTCCGGCAATCAAAGCCCCTTCCTCATCAAAAATCATAAACATCAACGAATGATAAAGTTGTGAAATAATGAATAAAGAAATTAAACTTAACGCTGATACTAGATAAAAATCCTGGCTGGTAACAGTAAGAATACTACCAAACAAAAAGGAATCAACATTTGCGTGTACAGCCCCAGAACTAATTAAAGTAATAGCAATACCCACAGACAAAGAAAGTATAACGACTAAGATTAATTCCGCATAATTTTTAAAATGCCTGCGTAGGCGTTCAATAACTACCCCAAAAAAAGATGTCAACAAAAAAGCGCCCAATATCGGGTTAACATGTGACATCAAGCCTACAGCTACACCTGCTAAAGACGCATGCGCCAAAGTATCTCCCATCATAGAATAGCGTTTTAATACTAGAAACATGCCAATAAGCGGACACAAAATAGAAATCAAAATTGCAATCATAAACGCATTTTGCATAAAATTATATTGAAACATATTCTTCAACTCCTGTATTTTCCATAAGGTATTCATTTATGTAATTTTTAGGATTACACATATGGCCAATTCCGTTAGACATATGGTAAAGCAAATGTGAATTTCTAATAGCAGCCTTAAGGTTATGCTCTACACAAATAACAGTAATATGTTTCTCTCTGTTTAGGCTACGGATAAGCTGATAAATTTCATTTTGACTTTTTATGTCAATTCCGTTAGATGGTTCATCAAGCACTAACAAGTCAGGATTACCCATAACGGCTCTGGCAATAAAAATTTTTTGAAACTGTCCACCTGATAAAGTACCAATAAGAGCATCGGCATATTCCTGCATGTTTACTAAGGCAAGACTCTCTGCAATCAAATTACTGCCTGGAAGGTGTCTTGCTTTTTGGTAACAAGTTAAAACCTCTTTCACTGTTATAGGAAACTGTTTATTTAAACTCTCAAATCTTTGCGATACGTAAGCTGTTTGTTGAAACGTATTTTGTATAGTTCCTTTTGTAGGTGTTAGTAATCCTAATATTAATTTAATAAGTGTGCTTTTCCCTGAGCCATTTTCGCCTAAAATTGAAATGTATTTACCATCCGACAACTCAAAATTTAGATTGTTTAATATATAAGGCGTATTGCCATAGGAAAAAGATAAATTTTTTATTTGAAGCATATATTTCCTCCTACTGATTAGCTTGACATATTTGTTATATTATTATATCCTATTTTTAGTTGCGAATGCAAACCATTAGCAACTAAAAATAGTAAAGGGATGATAACATGAAGAAGTTTTTGTCGTTAAGTTTTCTTTTAATAGTTATGGTGATTAGTTTAACAGGGTGCGGATCTACCTCCCCCACAAAAGGTCAACCGCAAACTAATAACAAGGTAAAAGTTATGGCATCATTTAATGCTATGCAAGAAATTGCCGAAGCAATCGGCAAAGATAAAATTGAAGTGGAATCCATAATACCAAATGGCACTGAGCCCCATGATTTTCAGCCTAATGCCAAAAATCTAAAAGGCTTACATACAGCCAAGATATTTATTTATAACGGCCTAGATATGGAAAAAGGTTGGCTTGATAAAGCCATTGCTGCTGCAGATAATAAAAACTTATTACTTGTAGAGGCCTCCAAAGGAGCAAAAGCTATCCCTGCTAGGGAAGGTACCGAAGCTGCCGAAACCGGTGACCAAAATGACCCACATTTGTGGTTAAGTGTAAAAGGTGCCCAATTGGAAGCTCAAAACATAAAAGAAGCCTTGATTAAGGCTGATCCTAAAAACAAAGATTTTTATGAAAAAAATTATACCGATTTTACTAGGCAATTAGAGCAATTATACAAAGAATATGATCAAAAGTTTAAAACCGTGAAACGCAAAGATTTTGTTACAGGCCATGCTGCTTTTGCCTATTTGGCAAGAGACTTTGGACTCAAACAAAATAGCGTAGAAGATGTTTTTGCTGAAGGCGAGCCAAGCGCTAAAAAATTAAAAGAATTAACCGACTATTGTAAAAAACAAAAAATAAACACTATTTTTGTAGAAGACATGGTAAGTCCTAAAGTTTCCGAAACTTTGGCTAAAGAAGTCGGAGCAAAAGCAGTGAAAATTTATACACTAGCAAGCCGAGAAGATGGTAAAACTTACATTCAAAGCCTACAAGCCAATTTAGAGAAAATCTATGCAAGTTTAAAATAAAATTTTTTCTATCTTTGCTAATACTCCTCTTACATTAATGCTTAAAAAGTATTAATGTAAGAGGATATTTTTGTAATTAAATATAAAACTTCATATACAGAAATCCAGTAATATTGCAATATTATCCCCAAAACACACAAGATTAGCTTTTAATTCAACTTTTTTTGTTTATTCTTGGCTTTTATTGTACTCAAAGTGTTAGTATGAATAATAGGATTTAATATTGGTATTTTTTTTAGAGAAAATTACGCCTAAAAATATACATACGCAGCTTTCTAAAGCTAAAATAATTAATGTTGCACAATTAAGTTTAAGCAAATAAGGAGAAAATTATGGAAAAAAAGTCTTGTAGAAATAAGTTTTTACTCAGTTTATCGCTGTGTTTTTCAATATTTGTGTTAGCAACGGGGTTTGCTCCTAAACATTTAAATATAATCTCCGACTGTATCGCCTCTAACGTGCAGTTGCAAGCTAGCAAAGCAGTTCCCACCAGTCATTTCACCAAACAAAACCCAGCTTCTCTAAAACCTTGGCTAACTTGGACTAAGGTCAAAGGAGCCGTAGTCTATGAATTAGAACTATCTACTACTCTGCCGAAAAATCCTGAATCAGTTACAAAAGACTCCAATTGTTTTTATTCAACAAAACAAATTTATGTCAATGGATTTAACGCCGATTTATCCCAAAATTTAACGGGCAACCATTTCTATTGGCGCGTGCGCGGACTTGACATCGAGGGTAACCCCATCAGCGATTTCTCCGATGCCGAAAAGGTTTATGTTGATCCTAAAGAAGACGTTATTGCAAAACCTATTCCCACTGCAATTTTCAATCAGGGACCAGGTTCCATATTGCTATATCCTGTTTATGACTGGATTCCTATTAGCGGAGCCGCAAAATTTGAAGTTGAAATCCTAGACGCTTTGCCCGAGAACCCCAATGGTATCGCTCCTTCTATCCATAGAATCGACTCAGCCATAGTTACTGGTTCTGAGTATTATGACGAAAAGCCTAGAGTTTCTGATGAACCCTTCTATTGGCGTGTTCGCGGCCTGGACAATGATGGTAATCCCGTAGGAGTATATTCTGACGCTGGAGAATTAACTGTAAGCACGACTCCGCGCATCTCTGTGGCAACATTTGGTGACAGTATTACTCACGGCGGTGGTGGCATTTCCTATTCCCCTTCAAACTGGGAATATGACTACCAACATTACTTAGATTTTCCCACAATAAACCTTGGAAGAAGCGGTGACACTAGTCAAACAATGGTTGACCGTTTTGAGCAGGATGTTTTACCGTTCCACCCTCGGTATCTTATAATTATGGGTGGAACCAACAGTTTGCGCGGAGGCGTACCCGCCGCTGAAGTAATTGCAAATTTGCAAACATTAAAAGAAAAATGTCTGGAAAACCATATCCGTCCCGTGTTTTTAACCCTGCCGCCAATTAACCCGGCTAATATAAAAAGAGCTTTTAATGAATCCACCGTTTCTGACTGGCAAGAACAAATACAGCTAGTTAATGAGTTTATACTCACTCAAGTATATATAGACATAACACGCGACATGAGCTGTCCCAATGGAATTCTTCCTGAAAAATTAGCTGTTGACGGTTTACATCTGGATATTGATGGGAAAAAGATAATGGCGGATGCCATTAATGCTGACTGGCCCCGTATTGAAAGAATACCTTGGCACAAATGGTTAGATTAAAGCATTTTACTAAAAATATAAATGTTTTGCATGTTAAGCAACAAACTTCAACTTTACTTCTAAAGAGTTTTTAACTATCTACACCAAAAACTATACTAAAAGCCATCTAAAATTAAATTTAGATGGCTTTTTATGCGCTTTTGAAACTAATAAGTAGTAGCATAAGCTATAAGATATCACAAAACTTAGCTGTTAATAATTGGATGTCAAAATCTACAGGCTTTGATTCTCAATACGTTTTTTTAAATCCAAAACTTTTTGCTTGATAATATCCGCCGTCTGTAAAAATGCTTTTCTCTCTTTTCCGGTTGGATCCTCTAGGCCCCAATCTTCTCTATACCTACAGGGAACAAAAGGACATGCCACCTGGCAGCCCATGGTTACAAGTATATCAATTTTAGGCAGTTCTGCTAACAGCTTTGGTTTTTGTGTTTCATTCATATCAACGCCATAAAGTTCTTTAATAAGGCTAACAGCATCTTGATTAATCGCTTCCTTAATCTCTGTACCCGCCGAACAGGTTTCAAAAACATTAGCAGCAAAAATTTTAGCGATTGCCTCCGCCATCTGTGAACGGCAGGAATTATGCACACATACAAAAGCTACTACCGGTAGTTTTTTATTCATAGTTTTACACTCCTTTATCTTGTCTTATTTAGCGTCCGGAAACCATTTTTTAGTGCTGTTAGCAATTTTTACAAGAGTTAGCATTACCGGCACTTCCGTTAATACTCCCACAACAGTTGCCAAAGTCGCACCTGATTGTAAACCAAATAATGATATGGCAACAGCTACTGAAAGCTCAAAAAAATTGGAAGCTCCAATCATACCAGCAGGCGCTGCAACATCATGAGGCAGTTTCCACAATTTAGCCCACCCATATGCAATAAAGAACACTAAAAATGTCTGTATAGTCAAAGGAACCGCAATAAGCAATATATTTATAGGATTCTCTATAATAGTCTTGCCTTGAAAAGAAAATATTATTATCAAGGTTAGTAAAAGCCCAATAACTGTAACCTTACTAAATTTTTGTATAAATATATTTTCGAAATAATCCAACCCTCTATTTTTTGTTATTACTTTTCTGGAAAACCAGCCGGCTGCAAGCGGTATTACAACAAACAAAACTACTGATAAGAAAAGTGTCATCCAAGGTATTGTAATATTATTAATGCCTAAAAGAAAAGCTACTATAGGCACAAAGGCCACTAAAATTATCAAATCATTAGTTGCTACCTGCACCAAGGTATAAGCAGGATTTCCCTTAGTTAAATTGCTCCAGACAAATACCATTGCAGTGCAGGGTGCGGCACCCAGTAAAACAGCTCCCGCCAAATACTCTTTAGCAGTAGCAACCGGAATAATATTTCCAAATACTACATATAAAAAGAAATAGGCAATCCCATACATTGTAAAGGGTTTTATCAACCAATTTGTCACCCAGGTCACAATTAATCCCCTAGGATTCTGCCCCACCTGTTTAATACTTGCAAAATCAATCTTTAACATCATTGGGTATATCATTAACCATATGAGGATGGCCACGGGGATTGATACATTAGCATATTCAAATCTGCTTAAAAGTTCTGGCACCTCTGGCAAATAAACACCTATCATTACTCCTATGGCCATACAAATAATGACCCATATTGACAAATATTTTTCAAAAAAGCCAATGTCTGTCACTTTTTCTTTGTTCATGTACTTATCTCCCATCACAACTATAGCTGCAAATATTCCCTGTTAATTATAATAAATCTCTCCTTTGAATTTTAAGCATGTTCGCACTCATTTTCACCTTTTTGCAAGCGTTCCGCGAGACTTTTTAGATCATCCGCATATAAATCCATACTTCTCAAATTATCATAAACTAAGGTGTCAACAAACTTTAAATGATTATTATTGGATAATGAATAATATGCCCACTGCGCAGCTTTTCGGTCTTTTACAAGGCCGGCATTCTTAAGATAAATCAAATGCCTGGAAGCCTTTGCCTGTGAAATATGCAGAATTTCCATGACATTGCAAACACAAAGTTCTTTTTCATATAACAAATTTAAAATTCTAAGCCGAGTTTCATCTGATAGAGCCTTTAAAATCTCTAATACCTTATCTTCCATTAATACACCTCTCGCTTCTTTATAATCGCATATACGCTTATGCAATTATAATATACTATCAAAGGCAAAAATACAAGGGTTTTGCTAAACTTACTTCTTAGCATCTAAAACTCCTCTAAATACTTTCTAAATCAAAGCATACATACTTAACTATTTTCTTCTAGCATTTTTATGTGCCCCTCACTTTAGGTCACTGAATTTTAATAATTTTAGTCCTGTACCAAAAATAGGCAGAAAAAAGCGGCATCCGAAAACCTCGGAAGCCGCATTATTTCGATGGTGGGCCCATCTGGGATCGAACCAGAGACCAACCGGTTATGAGCCGGTGGCTCTACCGCTGAGCTATAGGCCCGACAGTAAGTCGTAGGAAGTATTCCCTACAAAACCAACGTTAACATTGTATAATAAAACAATGTCACTGTCAAGGCCATTGTTTATTCTAAAAATTCTCTTAAAGGCTTGCTACGCTTAGGACTACGTAATTTTCTTAAAGCTTTGGCTTCAATCTGGCGAATACGCTCACGAGTAACACCGAAATGTTGCCCCACTTCTTCCAAAGTACGAGTACGTCCATCTGCCAGTCCAAAGCGCAATTCTAAGACTTTACGCTCACGTGGGCTCAAATGTTCTTGCAAAACGCTCCCTAACTGCTCTTGCAGCAAAGTATAAGATGCTGCGTCTGCAGGAGACGGTGCCTCTTGGTCTTCTATGAAATCTCCCAAATGCGAGTCCTCTTCTTCACCAATAGGTGTCTCTAAAGAAACCGGTTCTTGGGCAATTTTTTGAATCTCACGGACCCTATCAACAGTGGTATCCATTTCTCTAGCTATTTCTTCCGGCAAAGGCTCTCTGCCTAATTCCTGTAATAACTGCCTAGAAACACGAACTAATTTGTTAATAGTCTCAACCATATGTACAGGTATGCGAATTGTTCTTGCTTGATCAGCAATTGCTCTCGTAATAGCCTGTCTAATCCACCAAGTCGCATAGGTACTGAATTTAAAGCCCTTGTTGTAGTCGAATTTCTCCACGGCCTTAATTAAGCCCAAGTTTCCTTCTTGAATCAAATCTAAGAACAACATACCTCTGCCAACATAACGTTTTGCAATACTTACTACTAGTCGCAAATTGGCTTCTGATAAACACTTCTTGGCATCTTCACCGCGTTCTAAAGTTTGTTTCAACACAGCAGCATAGTTATTCTCCAGCTTTTCGATTAAAGCTTGAGTCTCAGGCTTAACCTGAGTTTTTTCCATTTTAGTTTTAATTACTGCAAAAATTTCGCGTAACTCTAATAAATGGTTAGCTTCGATTTCAGAAGTTTGCCTTTTCAAAGTTATCTTTTTCTTGGGAGTGATAATTCTAACTTTATTATCCGCCAATAATTTTCCTAGACGTTTTTGCTCATCTTTAGTAAATTCTCTACATAACTGCTGATACTCATCATACTCCAATGCTTCTTGTTTTTGCGCTATAGAATATACCTTGCCAAAAACTTTATTTACCGCTCGCTCCTGGCACCAAATTGTTTCTATCTGCAGTAGTTCTTCCGCGCGTTCAGCCAACTTCTCTATTTTAAGCCGTTTATTAACTTCCGGTATAATAGCATTAGCTGATACTAAATCATTAATGATATAGTGAGCCTGATTGCCCTTATCCATGCGTTTAGCTAATTTTATCTCATCGTCACCAGTCAAAAGCGGTACCCGGCCTATTTCTTTTAAGTACATTCTAACAGGATCATCAATATTAATACCTTCAGGCACTGATAGGTTAGCAAGCTCGCTTTCATCTACTTCTTCGCTATCGTCAGCAGTGGTTGGGCCTTCTTCATCGCCACCATCATCAATGACTTCAATGCCCTTAGCAGCAATCTGAGCATATATATTATCCATATCCTCTACTGTCATAGTCTCTACCAACTGCAAAGTGTCCTGTATTTCGCGATAGGTGAGAACGCCGGCATGATTTTTAGCCAATTCTATAAATTCCGCAACATACTCATTAGGACTTTTTGCCTTTTCCAGCTTACCAATTTTAGGCTTACCGTTGGTATTATTAATAACTAAATTTTCTAATGGGTTAAAAACTTTGTCTTCCTTTTTGAATTTTGCAGCTGACTTTTTCGTTTTTTTACGTTCAGTTTTACCTGCGCTAACAATTTTAGCAGCCCTTATATTCACAGCTGGTTTGGTTTCCTTCTTAGAAATATCATTTGCTTCTATTTTAAAAATATCTTTCACTACTTTCTTTGGAGTAACTTCAACTGTCGTTTTATAAACAGCTTTTACTACCTTTTTAGAATTACCTTTTATACAATCTTCGGCTATCGCTGTCTTACCAACTTTATCGTTCACTTTTTGTGGCACAGTCTTGATTATCTGCTCTGCCGCCGTTTTTTTAACGGTTTCTTTAGTTGTTATTTTTTCTAACTTAGTAGTATCGGCAATCTTCACTGCCTTCTTGGCTGTTACTATAGTTTTAGCCATAACGTTCCCTCCTTTCTTTAGTTCATATTTTGTTTGCTTTTAGCCTCATTGCTAAGAAGAATAATTTTCTTTTCCTCATTCTTTATTCGCCGACATTCGGATAATTCCTGCAAATATTTTTCATTACCTTGTTTTTCATATTCAGCCGCAGAAAAACTATGTTGTTCAAATTCCTTTTCCAAAGCGGCAAGTCGCAGTTGGCGTAAGCAATCTAATAACATTTCCGTTAACTCGGTGGAAGGTAATTCCATGCGCAAAATATTTGTCAACTCTGAAGCACTATTTTCCGCTAAAACTTCAAATAAATCTACAGATAAATTTTTACTGCCTTTTCGCAACTGAAAAATGGTTTTGTCAAAAATTTCTGCTCGCTCATTACTTGCAAATTTTATCTTTTTGAGCTGTTCCAGCAAATTTTCTGTCAAAACATCTTTACTCTTAATCAAAGCAAAGAGCAAATGTCTTTCGGCTTGTTCGGAAATATTTGTAGCCTTTGGTGTTAAATAAATAGCATTGGGCACAAAATTATCTTGCTTATTATGATGTTTTATCTTGTTATATTCACTTTGAATTAAACCTTCATCAATAGTTATCCTACGTGCCAAATCGCGAATTCTTTGTGCAACTTCAATATCATTTTTGCATTCTAAAAGGAATGGTAGTATGTTCGACACGGCTTGAACTTTTCCTGCTAAAGTCGTTATATTATTTTCCTCTAACTGCCGTTTTATTTGAAACTCAATACCATCAATTGCTTCTTCTATTAATTTTTCATAAGCTTCTTTGCCATGTTTGCGCACAAAATCATCAGGATCTTTACCATCAGGCACCTGCATAACCTTAACCCTAAGATCTGCATGCAAAGCTATGGGCACTGCCCTTACCGTTGCTTCTGCTCCAGCTCTATCACTATCAAAAGAAAAAATTACTTCCGGAACTAAACGCTTGAGCAACCGTGCATGCTGCTCAGTAAATGCGGTTCCCATAACTGCTGCTGCCCACGTAATTCCCACAGCATGCAAGCTAATAGCATCCATATGTCCTTCCACCAAAACAACTTTTTGTTGTGCTTTTATAGACTTTAGTGCCGCGTCTAAGCCAAACAAAATATTACGCTTACTAAACCACTCCGTTTCACCGGTATTCATGTATTTTGCTTCTTTAGCTTCTTTATTAAGAACTCTTCCAGTAAAACCTACTACTCTACCTCTTATGTCTCGTATAGGTATCATAATCCTGCCTCGGAAGCGATCATAAATCCCTCCGCTGCCCTTTTGATTCACAAGACCTGCTTTAATCATAGTATCTTCTGTAACGCCTTTACCTTTCAGTGCTATATGCAGTTTATTATAATCAGGCGGAGCCATGCCAAGAACAAAACTATCTATTATTTTTCTAGTAATTCCTCTTGCCGCCAAATATTTTAATCCTATTTCTCCGTATCTCGTATTTACTAAGCACGATTGAAAAAATTTAGCAGCCATTTCATTGGCTATATATACTTCTTTGGCTTGCATTTCTCTAGCTATTTCCTCAGGATTTTTTTCTCTCTCAGGAATGGCAATATTAAATTTACCAGCTAAAAATTTGACGGCTTCAGCAAAACTGCAGTTTTCAATTTTCATAATAAAACTGAAAACATCACCACCAACGCCACAACCAAAACAGTGAAATAGGCCTTTACTTTCATCTACAGTAAAAGAAGGCGTCTTTTCGCCATGAAAGGGACAACATCCCCAATAGCGGCCGCCCTTCTTTTTAAGAGGTACATAGTCAGAAATAATTCTTACGATATCAGCCTGCGCTCTAACCTGTTCTTTGAAATTTTCGTACTTTTCTTTCATTTCTTCCATAGCATCAACATCCTAAATTTATCATACTATATATATTCCCTATAAAACATTATTATCCTCTTTTTACAACTGTTTCTGATTTAACAATGCGGTCTGAAATCTAAATAATAGGCTCAAAATATTTACGAAAAATCCGTACAGCGGCCTCATCTGTAAGTCCAGCCACATAGTCAATACACACCTGCTCAACACCAAAGCTCTCTATATAAGCTTGTTCTTCTCTGGGCAATCTTTCCGGCAACTCAAGAAACATGTTCATAAGTGTTTTTACAACATGCTCTGCTTTTTTTTGCTCTATCATCATAGCCGGGCAAGTATATACCTGATCAAACATGAAACTGCGAAAAGCGCTTACAGCCTCTTCATAATAAGAATCTAGATTTATCTGTGGTTTGTTTAACGAAAGTTCAACTATATTATTGACCAAAACATCTAAAATAACGCTAGGATCAGTACCTAATCTTTTGGCCACCATTTCAGGCAAGCTATCTGGTCCAATCATGCCTACACTAGACCCATCATCATAATCATGGCACAAATAGGCAATACGATCACAACGCCTTACTATCATACCTTCTAATGTTGTAGGTAAAATTTCTCCCGTATGGCACAAAATAGCTTCCCTTACTTGCACTGTTAAATTAAGTCCACGCCCATTGCGTCCATAAATATCTGCAACTCTAAGACTCTGTTCATTGTGGTGAAAATTGCCAACGCATTCTGCCATAGCCCGTTCTCCTGCATGTCCAAATGGTGTATGCCCAATATCATGGCCTAGGGCAGCAGCCTCTACCAAATCTTCATTTAAGTCTAGTGCACCGGCGATGGTTCGTGAAATCTGTGCTACTTCCATACTATGAGTCAAGCGCGTACGATAATGATCACCTGAAGCCAAGTAAACTTGAGTTTTGTGTTTTAGTTTACGAAAAGCAGTACTATGTAGAATTCTGTCTCTATCACGTTGAAAAGCCGTGCGAATAGGATCCATTTCTTCTTCATGTATGCGCGTAGCCATTGTACTTTTTGTGGCCCAAAGAGCTAATAATTTTTGCTCTCTTGCTTCTGTCTTTTCTCTAATTTGCATAATATACTCCTTGCATAGTTTTTTTGTGTTAATTTTGTTATACTTAAGCACAGAGGTGATTAAAATGAAGAAAATTCTTATGTCCATGTTCCTGTTTATTTTTCTGCTTATTCCAGCGGTCTGCCTAGCTTCGCCAGCCATCAAGTATGATAAACAGCACTTTGACCCTGCACGCGGTATTTATTATTTAGAGGGCAATGTTTCCGTTACCGTAGGACAGCGCGTCATTTCCGCTGATAAAGCGCAAGTAGAAATGTATGCTATAGAAGTTCATGCCCAAGGCGATATTCACTTACAACAAGATGATATTGACTTTTATGGCGATACAGTTGACGTCTATGGCAGCAGTAAAACAGCTGAAGTTAATGGCAATCTTAGTTTTACCCAAGGCAATATAGCTATTACTGCAGATTCAGGAACTTTTAATTGGGGAACTAAAAACGCAGTTTTTATAGGCAACGTACAAGCAACGACGCCCAATGGGACCTTGAAGGCAGATAAAATCGTCTATAATATTCGTACGCATGAAATAAAAAATTGATTCTCTAAAACAGGCATCGCAATCATGCGATGCCTGTTTTTTATATATTTGTATCTAAATTTTTTTGCGTACATTCTAAAATCATGCCGGCAGTTTCCTCAATCGCCCTATTAGAAACATTAATAATTGTGCAATGAATTCTACGCATTATCGCTTTAGCATATTCCATTTCTTCATTAATACGCTTCATATCTGCATAGCTGGCACCATCGGATAACCCCATAGTTTTAAGTCTTTCAGTACGTATTTCATTTAATTTGAACGGATCAATTAACAGCCCTATTACTTTATGAGGTGGGACCTTAAACAATTCTTCCGGTGGTGGTATTTCCGGTACCAAAGGCACATTTGCTACCTTTAGTTGTTTGTTGGCCAAATACATACTTAAAGGTGTTTTAGAAGTTCGTGATACACCAATAATGACTATATCAGCTTTTAACAAACCCCAGGGGTTTTTCCCATCATCATATTTAATTGCAAACTCCACCGCCGCTACTCTCTTAAAGTATTCATGATCTAAAGCATGAATTAATCCCGGTTGGTTTTTTGGTAACAGACCTGTTGTTTTTTCAATAGATTTTAACATTGGCCCCAAAATATCCACTACCTCAACATCATGTTCCATCGCTTTTTGTGCTATAGTCTGGCGCAATTCGGGAGAAACAATAGTATAACAAACAACTGCGTTATGTTCTTTAGCTTCTTGCACAATTTTTTCTACTTGTTCAGCATTCTTCACATAAGGGACGCGAATAATATCAAATTTTTCTTGACCAAACTGACTCACTGTGGCCTTCACTACAGACTCAGAAGTATCACCTATAGAATCAGAAACTGCATATATTATTGGAGTATTAGCTATGATAATTACCTCCCTTTCCTTCCGCTAACTCGACTAACAATCTAGTAAAATTTGTTTTGGTGATACGACCGACTACTTCAAAAGCATGAGGCCTGTCTTCAACGCATTTAACCACCGGCATACAATCAATTTCGTTATCAATAAGTCTCCTAGCCGCTACTGCAACCGAATCATCAGGAGTTACAGTAATAAGTTTTATTAGCGGTGTCATTACCATAACAATCGGCAACGCATGCAAATCTGTATTAGTATTCATCGCTACTTTTAAAAGATCCTTACGTGATACAACGCCAGCTAAAAGACCTTCTTCACTAGTAATAAAAACCGTGCCAACATCTTCTAAAAACATAATTACAATAGCATCATAGGCACTTTTATCATGATTAATAACAACAGGTACTGATTGGATATCTCTTACGCAAATACCGGATATTTCTTCCAGCAACATGCCCAAGGTATTTTTCCCCGTAAAATAATAGCCTACCTTTGGCCTGGCATCTAAAATACCACTCATAACTAAAATTGCCAAATCCGAACGCAAAGCAGCACGTGTTACATTCAATTGAGAAGCAATATGTTCACCGGTAATAGGGCCTTCTTGTCTAACAATCTCTGCAATTTTTTTCTGTCTGCAACTTAAAGAAATATGACCCACATCCTTTCTAAAACATATAATAGTATATACTATTATATACTATTAGAACACTAAAAACCCTTTTTTCTCTAAAAAAAATCTACAATTGCCATTAATTTTAAATTCCTCATACGCTGTTTCTTCTATATGGTAACATAAAAAACCCCGCTTCCATAGGAAGCGGGGCAACTTTTAGACAATTACCACTTTAAATCTTCATCATCACACTTGCGTCCCTTGCCTGTCAATGCATCTAACATAATACGTTGCTCAACTTGAGCCACCATTTTTTTAGTAAATTTAACAGTATCAGGATTTACAGACATACTATCTATGCCACTTCTAACCAAAAATTCAGCAAATTCAGGATATACACTAGGAGCTTGACCACAGATGGATACTGTTTTGCCTTCGCTATGGGCAACATCAATAAGATGTTTTACAGCACGGCGTACAGCCAAGTCGCGTTCATCAAAAATATGCGCAACTGTATCATTATCGCGATCACAGCCTAAAGTCAGCATAGTCAAATCATTTGAACCTATAGAATAACCATCAA
Source organism: Acidaminococcaceae bacterium (assembly GCA_029004715.1). GTDB lineage: Bacteria > Bacillota > Negativicutes > Acidaminococcales > Acidaminococcaceae > JAAYAE01. The sequence continues at coordinate 21,234 of JAQVYX010000012.1, forward strand.
CGAATTTATTAAATTTATCCGCAAGGATAATGTTAGCGGGAATTTCCGCCATCAACCAAACCTTAAAATCTTTTCCCCTTTGCAATCCTTCTTGAGCCATTAAGTTAATTACTTTTTCACATTCCTCAACTGTTCGACAGAAAGGAATCATAACATTAAGGTTCTTTAGTCCATATTCTTCACGTACTTTACGCACGGCAGCAATTTCCAATTTAAAAGCTTCCGTATATTTAGGATCATAGTAACGAGAAGCTCCACGCCATCCTAATAGAGCACTTGGTTCATAGGGTTCAAACTCGTCTCCGCCCTTCAAATCACGATACTCACTAGATTTAAAATCACTGAAACGCAAAGTTACAGGGCGTGGTGCCATAGCTTGGCAAACTTGACGGAAACCTTCAGCTAATTGATCTACAACTCTTTCCGGATGTCCGGATTTTATTAAATACAAAGGATGTTCATGAATATAAGTAGTCCAAATAAATTCTTCACGCATAAGTCCTATGCCATCACAAGGCAGTCCAGCATATTTTTCAGCTAATTCAGGATCTCCTAAATTCATGTAAATTTTAGTTCCTGTTACCGGGAAAGTTTCAGCAGCAACTACAGTACCGGAAACTTCTTCCTTTTTCTGCGTGCTTTCTAAGATCCCCTCATAAACAATGCCATTGGTAGCATCTACTGTGATATCGGTATCATTAGGAATTGTGTTAGTAGCAGCCTCTCCGCGGCTCTTCGTACCTACTATACAGGGAATACCAAGTTCACGGCTGACTATAGATGCATGGCAAGTCATGCCACCGCTATCGGTAACAATAGCCTTTGCTCTCTTCATTGCCGGCACCCAGTCCGGAGCCGTCATTTCTGTAACAAGAATTTCTCCATCTTTAAATTCATCAATATCCGAAGGATCTAATATTACATGAGCCCGCCCACCGACTAGTCCAGGGCTCGCCGGCAATCCTTTTACAATTACATTACGGTCTATAGTCATAGCACTGGTCGTATTTTTTTTCTTACTGCCATCTTTATTGCGGCGTGACCAAACTGTCTCAGGACGAGCTTGTAAAATCCAAATTTTACCGTTGCGTTCATCAACGCCCCACTCCATATCCATATAACAGCCATAATGTTTTTCAATCTTTTTGGCATATCCGGCTAATTCTAAAATTTGTGCGTCAGTAAGAGTTTGTTTTTTCCTGTCTTCTTGAGGAACCGGTACTTCTTCACAATCTCCACCCTCTTTACGAATCAGCATAATTTCTTGCTCATTAACGTCACGTTCGATAATCTTCATATCATCTTTAGAAACAATATAGCTATCAGGAGTTACAGTACCTTGTACTACATATTCGCCTAAACCATAGGCAGCTTCAATCATAATATTTTTATCATCGCCGGTTGCTACATTAACCGTAAACATAACACCCGCGCTCTTAGAAAATACCATCATCTGTATAACTGCACTAAGGGCAACCTCAATATGGTCAAACCCTTGTTTCTCACGATAATAAACTGCACGATCTGTGAAACAAGAAGCATAGCATTCCTTAACTTTGGCAATGATAGTATCTGCTCCCTTTACGTTTAGATAAGTGTCTTGCTGACCAGCAAAACTAGCATCTGGTAAATCTTCAGCAGTAGCGCTAGAACGAACAGCCACATATGGCATTTCAGTTCCTACTTTTTCTGCCAATTGGTCATAAGCCTTAGATATAGCTTCCTGCAAATCTTGCGGCATATTTTCAGCCATAATAGTCTGGCGCAGACGAGAGCATACATCACGCAATAATGCACCGTTTTCTACGTCAGTTAACTCGGACAATATAGTCCGCATTTTTTCTTTTAGGCCACTCTTCTCAATAAAGTATCTATAAGCGTAAGCCGTAGTAGCAAAGCCATAGGGAACAGGCACATCAGTTTTAGAAGTCATTTCACCAAGGGATGATGATTTACCACCTACAAGGGCTACATCTCCGCGTTCTAATTGCTCAAACCAAAGTAAAAATTGCTCTTCTTTTTTCATTTTAAATCTCCTTTTATCATATGCTTTTTATAATGAGCTTCTTTATATAGTATACACTATATCATATTTATACGCTATATTCAATAATAAAATCTAGAAATCTTGGATATAATCAGAGAACTATAAGACTTAAATCTCCTACAATATTGGCAAGCTCTTTAACCTGTCCCAGTAAAGCTAAACGGTTGTTTTTTATATTTTCATCTTTGTCCATAACCATGACCGCTTCAAAAAAATTATTTACAGGAGCAGCTAATTGGTCACCTTGTTGCAAAATTTTAGCATAATCATATTTAATGAGTGCAGGAATAGCTTCTTTGTTTAACCGCATTAAGATTTCATGCAATTCGTTTTCCACCGGGTCTGTAAATAAGACTCTGCTAATAGCAGCCTCGCTCACTGCGTGCTTGCAAATGTTGTCTACCCGCGTAAAGGCTTGAATACTAATTACTGCTGCCGGAGTAGTAACATAGTCGGCCAAGGCTTTTGCCCTAGCAAATAAGTCAACTAGGTCGTCATTAGTCTTGTCAGCTAAAACCGCATCTACTACATCGTAACGTATTCCACTATCTAACAGCATATTTTTAACTCTCTGTAAGAAAAATTCTTGTAATTGCGGAACTAATTTTTTAATATTTTCTAGAGAAACATTAAGCAATTCCAACGCCTCTGCCAAGGTCTTTTTTAATGAAAAATGATAATTAGCATCAAGGGCAATATTAACTACCCCTAGTGCTTGTCTACGCAAGGCATAAGGATCTTGTGAACCGCTGGGTGCTTTACCTCTGCTAAAAGTAGCCACTATATTATCAATTTTATCAGCGATACCTATGAGACGGCCTAAATCACTTTTCGGTAATTCATCTCCTGCGAATCGCGGTAAATAATGTTCATAAATAGCCGTCGCCACTTCCGGTTGTTCGCCATCTAAAAGCGCATATTCACGCCCCATAACACCTTGCAGTTCGGTAAACTCTGTAACCATGCCTGTAACAAGATCCGCCTTAGATAGCAAGGCTGCTTTTGTTAGGGCTTGCATATCCACTGCTACCGCAATTTCTTCCTGTAATTTAGTCGCTAAGGTATCTAAGCGCATGGTTTTATCGAACATATTACCTAAACCGTGTTGAAAAGCTAGCGTTTTAAGTGAGTCGCGGTGTGTGGCAAGAGATTTTTCTCTGTCTAAGTCGAAGAAGAACTCCGCATCACTAAGACGTGCCCTTAGCACTCTTTCATTACCACGTGCTACGATATCCAAATTTTTGTCGTCACCATTACGCACGGTAATAAATTTAGCCAATAACTTTCCTTCTGGGGATAGTACTGGGAAATACCTTTGATGATCACGCATGGGTGTGATTACTGCTTCTTTAGGAAGTTGCAAGTATTTATCATCGAAATGTCCACACAAAGCAGTTGGATACTCTACCAAATACAAGACTTCTTCCAATAAATCTGCATCAATAGCAACTACCCCTTTTTCTACTTTCCCCAAATTAACTATCTGTTCTCTAATCATGTCGCGGCGTTTATCTTGATCCACTACTACAAAATTATCAAATAATACCTGCTCATAATCGGCAGCAGTAGGAATAACAACTGCCCCCTTACTTAAAAAACGGTGTCCCATAGTTTTATTTCCTGATTGTACGCCTGTAATTTCCAACGGAATTACTTTGTTGCCCAATAAAGCAACCAGCCATCTAATAGGACGCACAAAACGAAAATCATAATCTGCCCACCGCATATTTTTAGGAAAAGCAAGGGAATGTATAATATCCATAAGCATAGCTGGTAAAAGCTCGCTTACCACTTGTCCTTGTAAATGTTTTACAGCATAGACATATTCACCACGAACTTCTAAGCTCTTCACATCAACGCCTTGCCCACGAGCAAAGCCTATAGCCGCCTTTGAAGGTGCACCTTCAGACCCAAAAGCGATTTTAACCGAAGGGCCTTTACTTTCCACCATAGAATCAGTTTGGGTATCAGCAACTCCATTAGCAATAAAGGCCATACGCCTTGGAGTACCATAAACTCTCACAGAATTAAAAGGAATACGTAACTCTTGCATTTTATTTTCTGCCATAGTTTTTAATTGTGCCAAAATATCCGGCATGAATTTAGCAGGTATTTCTTCAGTTCCTATTTCAAATAATAAAGTTTTCATTATTTTTTGCCCCCCTTTATAAGCGGATAGCCCAATTTTTCTCTTTGTTCAACATACGCAGCAGCACACAACCTTGCCATAGCCCGCACGCGTCCAATAAACGCTGTGCGTTCACTTACACTGATGGCTCCTCTGGAATCTAGTAAATTAAAGGTATGTGAGCACTTTAATACATAATCATAGGCCGGGCGAATATTCCCGGTGGCAATAACTCTTTTAGCTTCCGCTTCATATTTGTTGAATAAATCAAATAAAAGATCAATATCTGCAATTTGAAAATTATAAAAAGATTGTTCAACTTCATTTGTATGGAAAACATCCCCATACGTAATGCCATCGACCCATTCGATATCAAATACGTTTTCTACTCCTTGGATATACATAGCCAAACGTTCCAAACCGTAAGTTATTTCAACGGTAACAGGTTTTACGTCAATACTTCCTACTTGTTGGAAGTAAGTAAATTGAGTAATTTCCATACCATCTAGCCAAACTTCCCAACCCAGTCCCCAAGCTCCCAAAGTAGGTGACTCCCAGTTATCTTCTACGAAACGAATATCATGTTCTTCTTGATGTATGCCCAATTTAGCCAAACTTTCCAGATATAACTCTTGAATGTTATCCGGTGACGGTTTTACAATTACCTGGAATTGATGATGTTGGAACAGTCTGTTAGGGTTATCTCCATAACGCCCATCAGCAGGGCGACGAGAAGGCTCTACGTAACATACACGCCATGGTTCTGGTCCTAGTACCCTTAAAAAGGTAGCTGGATTCATCGTTCCTGCGCCCTTTTCAATATCATAGGGTTGTGCCATAATACAATTTTGCCTACCCCAAAAGTCTTGAAGGGTCAAAATAATAGTCTGAAAATTCATAAATACTCCTCCTTAAAATATATCTTACAAGTTTTAAGCATAATTAAGCTCATAAGAAGGCATAAAAAAAGCCCTCGTCCTTGTAATATAGATCTAAACTATATTACAGGGACGAAAGCTTTTTAGCTCCGCGGTTCCACCCTGCTTGCCAGTAAACCTAGCCACTCTTATCTTACTAATTGCTCCCGGCTGCCATTCCGTTCATTGCTTATACAGAAAATATAACAAACTAAGCTGTATTTGTCAAATCATTGGTTCACATTCTTTTTGAAATTTAGCCCTTTATTTGTCATATATATGTTCTATACTTTAAACATAGTAAGAACCACCCCTTCTTACTATAATCTTCCCCATCAAATCATCATAAACAACTTCCTTTTAAGAAAAAACCCATTTGCTTCCCCAAGCGAATGGTTTTTTTCTTGGGTTCACATTCTTTTCAAAATTTTGCCCTTTGTTTGTCATATATATGTTCTATACTTTAAACATAGTAAGAACCACCCCTTCTTACTATAATCTTCCCCATCAAATCATCATAAACAACTTCCTTTTGAGAAAGACCCATTTGCTTCCCCAAGCAAATGGGTTTTCTCTTTACAAAAAACCTTCAACAGTTATAATACTACAACTATTGAAGGTTTTTAAATTCCAAAGTAATCATATACCTGCTGCATTATGCTTTGAGCATTTTCCGAGCTAAGCCCGGTTCTTTGCGCCATTTTTACAATTCCCAGCATTTGTTCTTTAAGATATTTAGCAAAATGCTCTTTATCCATAGATAAGTTTTCGCCATTACTTTCACCGGTAGAGCACTCCAAAATAGTCAAAAGTTTCAAAGTACCGGTTTGCTTCTCTGCTAAATAAAACATATAAGGAAACCTGGCATTGAGTTGTTGGACAAAATTTTTAATTAGTGGATCCTGCCAAATCTCCTGTTCAGTATAGCCATCAAAATAAAATGCGAATTTACCACAAAATTTTTTAGCAAATTCAATATTTTCACCTACATACTGTAAAAGATCAAAATAACGCTGAGTTTTCTTAGTGGTTAATTCTTCTTTCGTAATTAAAAATTTTATGTATTCTTCATTTTCCAGATAACTTATAAATTTTTCATCCATTTTCTAAACATCTACCTCTCTGAAATAAAGGTTTTTAGTTTCTGTGTACTCTAAATGCTTTTAGTATAATTTGCTTATATTACGAAGATAATCTTTAAACACTTTACCCACGGACTCAGGTGTCAGTATTTTAATTCCAGTGCCAAACTCCACTAACCAAGCAAAAAAAAGTTGGTTAACAACAAGGTCTACACTAATAGCAAAACCTAGACTGTCGCTTTTCTTTATTATAAGATCCTGTCCAAACCTGTCTATCATTGCTCCCGTCAAAGAATTATCGCAATAAAGGCAGACTTTTTGTACTTTCCCTGCATCCATGCCAAAATGTTTTTTTGTATGAATTGTAAGATCCAAACCTTGCTTCATTGTAGCAAAATCACAAGGTTTGTCTAAAATTGTTACTTCCGACATTTTATCAACTCTGTAATATTTAAAATCACGGGTTTCATTGCTATAAACTGCTAAATAATACTTGTCATTATCCCAACACAAAACACAGGGGTTCACAACAAATTTGCCCGTATTTCTACGAACTTTTTCTTTTTTTTCTAAAATCCATTCCCAATAATTAAATGCTACTTTCTTTTTTATCGCAATGGCTTTGTGTATTTTGTCTACGGCAGAATACACACTCGCATGCATATTTTCAATACGATTGCGTACTTGCACTCGTCTTTGTAACTCTTTTGCATTGTAGGTACAAGTTAAATGTTCCAACTTTTTAATAAGTTTAATACTTTTCTTCCTAGTAATAAACTTAGATGTTGCTACAACATCTGCTAAAATTTTTAGTTCAGGCAACGCAAACTCTCTATTAGCTAAAAAATATTCATTAGAGCGTCCACGTCGACACTCTATATCCATACCAAACTTTTGCAAATCTACAATATCGTCATAAATACTTTTGCGTTCCGCTTTAATACCCAACGCAGCTAGCCGTAAAATTATTTCATTGACGGTGAGTGTATGATTTTCATTGGTAGCGTCCCACAGCAGCTTGCGGACATATAACAATTTTAGTTTTTGATTTTCTGATTTCGGCATTTTTATCCCTGCCTATTTTCTGTAAGAACAACCCATTTATCGTTGAATTCATGCTTTTGCCAATGTCTAGGCATATTTTTTATAAATTCAGCGACGTCATCTTCATAAACAATAGCCGCTACATTTTTTATTTCTTCGGCTTTTTTATAAGTAGAAAAAGGCATGACATCCTTTACTGACCAACTATAGGCCTTGGGGATATAATCCGCTACTTCATTGGCTTCAATAAGTTTTACTATCCGCCTACCAGAGTAAAATACAGCTGAAGTAGGATACCGTCCTGAAGAGACTATATATGTATCTTCAGAAACTTGTTCTTTTAAATATAAGGCGGCAAAATAGGCCGAACGCAACCGTAAAAGGGGTTGACATATAACTTGAGCCGCTATGACATTAAAACAAAAACCCGCTATAGCAATCGCTGTTACGGTTTTTAACCAGTTACCTCCACGCTTCCATATAGCAAAACAGCCAATAAAATAGATAAGAAAATAGCAAAGAGCCAAAATAAATATTTGCTGAACATTATCCACTAAATCAGAGTTCCTACTTTTAATCCACTGGGCAGCTATGGTTAAAATGCCAAAGAAAAATAGATTATATGCCAAAACACCTTTAAATGCCAACCGTTCTTTTTGCTCTATAAAATATGCCGCTACTAAATACGCTAAAGGTAAAAATATTGGGTAGGTATAAGTTATATATTTTGTGGCCATATTTTGATAGAAAAAAAATATTACAAAAACCCAGAGCAATAAAAATTTTTCTCTTGCTGCCGGAGCTATCCACTTATGGGCTTTTCGCAAAGTATTCTTTAGCATGCCAGGCAAAAAACCAACCCAAGGGAAAAAAGCCAGCATATTTATTAGTAAATAATAATAAATTACATTGTCCTTGGGATGTTCTGAAACTGTAGCTCGCAAAAAGTTGTGCGTGCCTAAAAAGCTTCCTAGAAAATCCTGGTGCAAGTAAATCATGGTTATATACCAAGGGCCTGCTAGCACTAGAAATAATAGTGTACCACTAACAAGCTTTGCTTTACGCAGCTCTTTCCAGTTGCGTTCCCACAAAAGAAATAGGACTATAACTAGCCCTGGCAGCAAGAACCCAATTGGTCCCTTTGTTAATGTTGCCAAGGCAGAAAAAGCATAGGTTCCGTAATAATATTTTTTGTTAACACCTGAATAAGCCAAATAAAAAAACAGCAAGGTACCATTAAAGAAAAAAAACAAGGCTCCATCGGTAAGTATGGATTTAGAAATTAAAAAGAATTGAATGGTCGTAAGTATAATAACTCCGCTGTAAAAACCCACTTTTTCTGAATATAGCTTTTTCCCACCCCATGTGGCTAATAATAAACCTAAAAGACCCGTAAGCGCAGGAAAAAATCGAGCTGCAAATTCCGTAAACCCAAAAAATTTAAACCCTAAAGCAATCATCCAATACACAAAAATGGGTTTATCATACCAAAAACGACCATAAATTTGTGGTGATATCCAGTTACCACTTAGAACCATCTCTTTGGCAGTAAGAGAATAATTGGACTCAACACTATCTGTAATAAGTAATGAACTATTTAAAAAGAATACTAGGAATATAGCAGCAGCCCAAAATATGAGCCAACTTTTTTTAGACATAAATCCCTCCGGCAAAGATATGCTGAAAAATCATCTTTGCAATATGATATCATAAATAGAGGCTGTATTAAAGTAATTTTCCTCTTTGCCGTAATATTTCATTTATGCATTATGCTGCCGGTTCTTCTACTACATTACTCGCAGGCACTAAAATATAGGTCAGTCCATAGGTAACAATACAAAATAACCACTCAGCATAAATAACATGTGGTAAAAAACGTACAGAAGGAACTAACTGCCACACAACTAAAACAATTAGACCAACTAATAAAGTATTAAACCCTGCTGCTTTGCTGGTATGTTTGGGAAAAAATAACGCCATGATAACAATAACGCTAAAGGCTGCTGTCAAAGACAGCCCTATCATAATAGTTCCCAATATTCCTGATACGCTCATGGCCATAAATACCGTTAAAGCTCCTGAAATAATAATGCATAACCGCATTACCGACAATTGTTTAGCCTCACTGCAATTAGGATTTATAAATTTTTTGTAAATATCATTAGAAAACATAGTGCCTGCGCTTAAGAGCAAATTGCAAGCTGTAGATACATCTGCCGCCCATAACGCAGCTAAAGTGACACCTGCTAAAATAGGTTGAAGGCTCACAATAACTTGAGGCAATGCAAGAGCTGCCTGTGCCTCGGGATAAGTCGCCTTGGCCACAATGCCTAAAAGTGCCGCCATAAAACCTACCGGAATCATCAAAATGCCGCCCCATATAAAACCTTTACGAGCAACAGTAGCTGTTTTAGCCCCTAGCGAAATCTGAATTATACTTTGCAAAGAAAGATTTACCGTTATCAAAACAACAATCCAGGTTGTAATACCTTTTATACCAACCCCGGCAATAGGATCAAACCAAGGAACATTTGCAGGAAGCTGAGCAAGCAAATTTCCCATACCGCCAATATTAGTTAATTGAATTATAGTAGCGACAGTAATACCACCATAAATAAGAATTATGTTCAATACATTTGCTAAACTTGCGGACCACATGCCGCCAATAAAAGTAATACTGATGAAAACTACAGCACTAATTAGCATCCCGGTGTGAAAATCAAAAACATCAGGCATAATGGCATGTAAAATACTGCCACCTGCGATATACTGCAAAGAAATAATGACTAGCTGAATAACTATTTGACAAATAACGCCTAAAACAACAGCCTTACTATCATGGTAACGCGCAATAAGTTCTGAAATAGTAGTAATTTGCGCAGCACGATACCTTTTTGCTAAAAATGCTCCCATAACAATAGCTCCTATACCCCAAGCAATTGTATACCAACCTGCTGACAGCCCTACTTTAAAAGCATGTTCTGATACCCCTATGGTAGATGCGCCACCTACGGCAAGTCCTATGATGGTAACCCCTATAAGCGGTGCGGATAATTTTCTACCGGCCAAAGCAAAATTTTCTGCAGTTCCCTCAATACGTTTTTTTGCATACCAACTAATAGCAAAAAGAACTCCAACATACAAAATTAAAATAGCGAGTGATATTGACATCTTACCTACCTCCAATAATAAAATATTATAAAGCTTTTGCCGGAAGTCTTTTCTTCTAAATAAAAAAGCCCTTCCTGCTTTTCACAGAAAGGGACGAATAATTCGTGGTACCACCCTAATTGACGCAAAAATCCCAAAAAAAAAGAACCCGGCTTCTGGGACGAACATTAGCCGCGGTACCACCCATTTGGAATGCATTGCATCCACTCAACTCCTTAACGCGGAAAACGATCCAACTTACTAAAGTTCAGTCGATAGCTCAAGAGGGAACTTCATCTGTAGTTTCGTTACCGGCTCTCACTATTCCGGCTCGCTTTAAGCTACGCAAACAAATTACTTTTCTCTATCATTGCTGTGTCAATATTAATTTATGAGTAAAT
>JAQVYX010000013.1 GCA_029004715.1 Acidaminococcaceae bacterium
GAGCCGGTTGTAACAACAGAACCTGTTAAACAGGCACCTGTTTATACAGGAACGGGAAACAAGGGAACTATTACAGGGACTGAGGTGCGTATAAGAGCAGGAGCCGGTACTGACTTTGCTATTTTGGGTTATTTTGACAAAGGGGAAATCGTACAAGTAGTAAAAAGCGATGTGGTTAATGGTACGAAATGGTACAATGTAACCCGTTCTGATGGAACAAATGGTTGGGTAGCCGGTGACTATTGCGGGCTGGATGATAAGACAGAGGCAGCAGTGGAAACTGTGGCCACCGTAGAGAAAAAAGGCAAGATTGTAGGGACGGATGTGCGCATGCGCAGTGAACCTAATCTTAATGCGGATGTTTTGGATTACTTTACTAATGGTGAAATAGTTACTATTTTGGATGCCGCTACCGGCAGTGACTTAACGTGGACAAAAGTAAAACGTGCTAACGGTGATGTTGGCTGGGTTTCTTCGGCCTACTGTCAAGAACAATAAGGACTATTTTTCTTTCTTTTTCCTTGGTTTTATGTTAAGATTAGATATAAATTCTTTGGGAGGTAATAAGGGATGAACAAAATATTAAAATATTTGATGCTAGGTGTTTTGGCAGTATGTTTTACAGCTCCTGTAGCAGCCAAAGTTGAGGCTGCCAAAATCGCAGTGGTTCCTTTGATTGTTAACGTAGAAGATGAAGGCGGTATGAATGCAATTTTGTATAGTGAAGCCTGCTCTAAACAATTTACGTATCCGGAGTTTGATTTTGTCGATACAGATTTAGTAAAAAAGGCTGTGGCTGCTCAAAAAGATGTATTTTCCAAGGCTGGTATGCAGGCTATTATGGATGCTACCGGTGCTGATATTGTCATGGCTATGAGTGTAGATAAGTTTGATTGGATGGAAGATCGTATGAGACAAGAACCTGTGACTAAACTGGATTTTAGCGGCAAGTTTGCTACTTTGAACCGTTTGACGGGAAAATACAAGTCAGACCATTGGTCAAATACTAATGAGATGGAATCGGAAGCAATTAGCCCACGCTCTGATTGGCCACATGCTGAATTTGCCCGCACAGTGCGTCAAGAAATTAAAAAGGCAGCTAAATAATACTACTACTAAAAATTAGGAAGGGCGGCCTTAGGCCGTCTTTTTTATTGGAATACTGGAGAGCATTTATGGATTACAAAAAATTAAAAATTATTGGGAAAAGTTTATATCAGACACATATTGCCAAGGAACTAAAACGCTATCTAGTATTTTTAGGCAGGTGTTATTTACATCAAAAGGACATTAAAGATATGTTGGCTTTTTTTGCGAAAAATCCTCTGCGGCAAAAAATTTTGGCAGAAAATCCTGCCTTCGTAGAGCAGGTAACCAGAGCTTTTTTTTATAAGGAAGCTACTTGGGAAGAACGTGTAGAGCTTGTAAAAAGTCATGTTAGTTATTTGGAAAAGACTTGTACTCCTGAGTTATTAGAAAAGCTATATTGTAGACATGAGATGGTAGATTTATGGGTAGATGAGTTTCAAGGTAAGCCGTTATCTATGTCATTGTTATTTCATGCCGGGCAGCGTAAGGAAGGCTGTTTGTCTTTAGTATTACGCTTAGGAAAAGAGAATTTGTACCAAATTATGTTTTGGCTGGCACCTGAACTTAAAGGTAGGGGAACGTCCCTTTGGATTGGCGCTTTGCAAGGTACTTCGCAGGGAAAAGAGCTTATTAAGGCTATGACTAAACAATTTTTTGGTTACCGGACTAAAAACCTGATTTTTTATGGTGTACGTAATTTGGCCGCAGTTCTGGGGTGTAAAAATATTTATGCAGTGACCAATCAAGGTTACTATGCTATGAATCATTTACGCGTAGATCGTAAGTTAAAAACATCTTTTGGTGATTTTTGGCAAGAGTGTGGTGGGAGTGCCTGTGAGGATATACGTTTTTATGAAATACCGCTTGTAGAACAACGTAAGGACATGGCTGAATTGAAACCGTCCAAACGTGCTAATCATAGAAGACGTTACGAACTGATGGATAAAATTACAGCATCTTTAAAGGAAAATCTAGTACCGTATTTGCGTGTAAGCCGAAACAATAAATAGTTTCTCGAAAAAAGGTACATACTTTTTCCCATTTATGTTAGAATAGAGATGTGAATAGACCAAACGGAGGTGTTTTTCTTGAAAAAAAGTTTGAGCTTGATTTTGACACTTGTACTATGTTTGACCTTTGTGGCAGTTTGTTTTGCCGATGAGGCAAGTCCTACTACGGCACCTGAGAAATTGGAAAAAGTAGAGAAATATTTGTATGGTACTGAGCAGCCGGGGGCTATGATTGCCCGTATTGACAATCTGGAAACTGATGTTTACGGCCATAGAACAAGCGATGCTATTTTGACACGTATTGATAATTTGTATGACAATATGGAAGGGGTTCCTTCTGATGGTTCTCCTTCTTTTGCAGCGAAATTAAATGCTGTTGAATGGCAGTTTGCAGATAGGTTGTCCTCCGGACCGGCTAAGACTAGAGTGGAAGATGCCGAGATGACTTTGAATGGGAAAACCAGCATGGAAAAATCTTTAATTACCCGAGTTGACAATTTGGTGGCAGAGGCTTTCCCTACAGGGAGCCTTGTGGCGGCGCCTGCCGTATTACCTAAGGATTCACTAATTAAAGTGAAATTTATGCAGACACTTAGTAGCAAAGATAACAGTAAAGGTGATGTTATAGATTTTATTGTTGCTGACAATGTTTATGTGGGTGAGACGTTAGTACTGCCCAAGGGCTCTAAAGGCTATGGTACTATTAAAAAGATTGTTCAGGCTAGAAGTTTTGGCCGCGATGCCCGTATTGATTTAAATTTTTCTAACGTTGTCGCTGTTGATGGTAGTTTAGTTCCTGTTTACGTAGGAGAGCTTGCCAAGCAACAAGCTAAAACTGTTGCCGGGGCTGCGGGAGCTTCTATTGGCGGTATGATTTTATTTGGTCCTATTGGAGTAATTGGTGGAGCTTTCGTTAGTGGTCAATCCGTAGTAATTCCGGCAGGAACTTATACCTACGTGCAAGTTGCCAACGATTGCAATATTAATGGCATCATTCAAACGCCCGGCATGACGACCCCTACGGATGCTAAAATACCGGTAGCTGCAACAACTACTACTAAGCTAGCAACCGATACAACCACTCCGGTTGCTGCAGACTCTGTTATAGCAACAACTACAGTTGGCCCTGAAACAGTAGTAAATAATTAATAAATTTATAGGAAAAGCCGCTCATTTTAAATAGATGGGCGGCTTTTTTGTGTTATAATATAGCTTAGATTAATATGCTGACAGGAGAGTACTTTTATGAAAAATAAGACACTTGCTTTAGCAATAACGTTGTCTTTAACTATGTCCACGACGGCTTTTGCTTCCGGGGATTATTACGGTCAAAAACTTAGCGGGAACACTGTCCCGGATTTTGTGAATGCCGGCACTGAAAACAACCCCTATCCTAATGATCAGATGACACTACCTAATGTGCAGAAAACTACTACTACTACTAAAGACACACAACAAAAAGCAAAAACACAAAAAGGCACTAAGACAGGCAGCACAACGGTTGCCCAAGCAACTTTGCCTATTATTTTGTATGGCGATCATGTTATTTATCATCAAGACACAGGTGCTTTTACTGCTAACGGTAATGTGCGTATCTATCAAGGTAAGCAAAGAATTTATACAACTTTGGTAGAGGGGAATATGAAGAGTGGTGATGTGTATCTTAAAGATGGTGGCAAGTTAGTAGAAGGAGATACGGCCACCAAAGGGCAGTGGGTGCATTATAATTTTAATACCAAAAGCGGTACTATTAAGAAACTTAGCGGTAACAGTGGACCTGACTTTTTCCGTGCAGACGAAGGGACTATTTATCCCGATAGAATAGAGCTAAACAAAGGAGCGAGCACTACTCGTTGCCCAGCAATCCACCATACTCCCTGTCTGGAAATTCGTGCGGGCAAAGTTGTTATGTATCCCGGTGACAAGTTAATTGCCTATGATGTTAAAGTTTATGTAAAAGGGAAACACATCTATTCCAGAGATCGCATAATTAGCAACTTGTCAGAAGAAAACAAACAAGGCGTTATCATCCCCCATATTGGCTACGATAGTGATCATGGCATGGAATTTGAATATAATTATGAACATGTTTTTGGAATTAATGACACGGCTAATGCTGATATGAAATATTATACAAAAATCGGTTGGCGTCCCATGTATTCTTATAAACATGATGCAAAAAATTTCTATGTAAAGGTAGAAAATGGTTATGACGAGGATGGCGATAATAACTGGATAAAAAAACAAACGGATGTTTTAATTGGCTATAAGAGTCATAAATTCACAAATAAATTACCTTTGAATTATAGTATGTATTATGAGCATGGTTTGTGGAGCAGTAATACTACGAAAAGTTGGCATACGGCTTATGGCGTCTTTATTAACCACGATAGAATTCATCCGGGTGGCGACCAAACGCTGTTTTTGGATTTGGGTGTAGGTCATAAATGGGTCAACGAAAGTTTAACAGATAAAACCAGTAAAACTATGTTATATAAGGCTACTTTAGGCAAAGAGTTTAAAGATGGCTGGAATACTTGGACAGGTTATTATTGGCAGAGAAATCAAGATGAGATATTTGCTTATGGAGCTGCAGATATGGCGCGTGAAATTCAGTGGGGATTAAAAAAGAAATTCGATGAGAATAATGAGCTGGCTTTTATTACCCGTTATGATGATGGCAATAATAGTTTGTATAACTACACAGTGCGTTATACGCATAATTTCTGTTGCTGGCGTTTGATTGTGGAATATATTGACCAACAATATAAACATGATCATGAAATAAATATAAAATATGATCTAATGCGGTGGTAGGTTGCTACCAGTTCAAAGGTTTAACGCGAAATGTGACTGCAGGCGCTTATAAGAGAGCTGCCGCAAACAGTTGTGAGCGCTATAGGAGGAGTTTCAGTGGATATAATAGCTATGCGTATGGCAGAGCATATTAAATTAGCACAAAAAGTTATGGGTAGTAAAAAACTGATGAAAAACATCACTCAAGTTGCGGCTATGATGAAAATAGCCTTAGTTGCAGGACATAAGATAATGTTTTGTGGTAATGGTGGTAGTGCTGCTGATGCTCAGCATTGGGCGGCAGAAATAGTGGGACGCTTTCAAAAAGAACGCAAAGGTATGCCGGCTATTGCTTTAACTACCGATACTTCGATTATTACAGCTATTGGTAATGATTATGGCTATGAAAAGATATTTTCCAGACAGGTGGAAGCCTTAGGTCAGGCAGGAGATGTTCTGGTAGGTATTTCTACTTCCGGTAATAGTGCTAACGTAATTGCGGCTATTGCCGAGGCTAAAGCACTAGGTGTTAAAACCATTGGTTTCACGGCACTTGGCGGGGGACAAATGGCAGATCTTTGTGACGTTTGTTTAGCTATACCCACGAAAGTAACGGCTCGTGCGCAGGAAATTCATGAAGTAATCGGACATATTTTATGTGAGATGGTGGAAGAATAAGAACTAATTAATAGGACTATATTTAATTAGTGTTATTTAGGAGGTTTGCATGCATAATTCCTTTTGTGCACAATTCTTAACTGAGAAAATTCAAAATTTAAAGATTGCCGTTATTGGCGATGTAATGTTAGACAGATATTTTTATGGCGAGGTAACGCGTATTTCTCCGGAAGCACCCGTACCTGTTAATCGTGTGCAACGCATTACTTCTGTCTTGGGTGGGGCTGCGAATGTGGCAGCTAATTTAGCCAACTTGGATTGTCAGGTTTTTATAGGAGGAGTTACCGGGCAAGATGATAATTGTCGGCATTTGGAAAAAATGTTAGCGGATATCGGTGTGGATTATTCCGGTTTGCTCAAGATAAGGGGACGTTCTACTATTACGAAGCTGCGTATTGTAGGCGCTACCCAGCAAATGCTGCGCTTAGACTTCGAAGAAGTGGGAGATTTAGAACCGGCGGAGACTGTAACTCTTAATGCCTGGCTGGCAGCTTTGTTAGATAAAGGCTTAGATGGTATTATAATTTCTGATTATGCCAAAGGTGTATGTTCTGCAGATTTTTGCCAGAAGGTTATAACAACAGCTAATGCTTATAATGTACCGGTACTGGTAGATCCCAAAGGAGCTATTTGGGATAAGTACAAAAGTTGTGATTTTATCACACCTAATCTTAAGGAAATGTGCGAGGCAGCCGGTCGTGCCGTGGCCAATGATGACCAAGCAGTGCAAGAAGTTGCTGATGCTGCCCGTCAAAAATATGGTATTAAGAATGTTGTTGTTACTCGTTCTGAAAAAGGCATGTCGCTTGTTGGTAGGGACAGAATAATTCATGAACCGGCGACCGCTATTGATGTGTTCGATGTATCAGGTGCCGGTGATACTGTGGCAGCTACGCTTTTGGCAGCCATAGCGGGAAAACTTCCACTGGAAGATGCAATTAGCTTGGCTAACAAAGCGGCAGGCATTGTAGTTTCCAAGGTAGGTACTTACCCTGTGCATAGAGAAGAATTGTTAAAAGAAATTTTAGCAGCAGAAAGAAAAGTCGGCAGTGCTTATAGACCTTTGTCTAGAGTGGAAGCAGTAAGTTTGGCTAAAACCTGGCGGGCGGCAGGAGAAAAGGTTGTTTTCACTAATGGTTGTTTTGATTTATTGCATGTTGGGCATGTGACCTATTTAGAAAAAGCCGCACAATTGGGCAAACATTTAATCGTGGGGCTCAATAGTGATGCTTCGGTTACTAAGCTTAAGGGGGCAAATAGACCTTTAGTACATGAAAATGATAGAGCAAGAGTACTCGCTGCTTTGGGCTGCGTTGACGCAGTAGTGCTTTTCTCAGAAGCAACGCCGGCAGAACTTATCTTTGAACTAAAGCCGGATGTTTTAGTTAAGGGCGGCGATTATAAACCGGAAGAAGTAGTAGGCAGGGAAAATGCCGGCGAAGTCAAAATCATTGATTTTGAGGAAGGGTATTCTACTACTACTATAGTGGAACGTATTGCTAAACTGGCCAAGGAGGGCAAATTATGATTATAGTTACCGGTGGTGCCGGATTTATAGGTAGTAATATAGTTAAAGGGTTAAACGAACGTGGCCGTGATGATATTTTGATAGTTGATAATCTCACTAATATGGTAAAGTTCAAAAATATTCAAGGTCTTAAAGCTTTGGATTATATGGATAAGAATGATTTCCTAGAAGCTATTAAAGCCGGGAAATTCAATAGTAAAAAAATAGACGTTATTTTCCATGAGGGAGCTTGTTCTGATACTATGGAATATAATGGCAAATATATGATGCAAAACAATTTTGAGTATACGAAGACCTTGATGGAATTTGCTTTGGCGCATAAGATTCAATTTTTATGGGCATCTTCTGCCTCTACTTATGGCAGTGGCTTAAAAGGGTTTACGGAAAAACATCAATGTGAAGAGGCTTTAAACGTTTATGCTTTTTCTAAATTGTTTTTTGACAATTATGCTCGTCGTTATTTTGACAAAGCTGAAAGTCAAATCGTGGGTCTACGCTATTTTAATGTTTATGGACCTCAAGAAAACCACAAGGGCAAGATGGCTTCTATGGTTTACCAAATGTTTAATCAGTGGCAGGCTGAAGGCCGGGTTAAATTGTTTGACGCATATGATGGCTATGGACCAGGCGAACAAACCAGAGATTTTATTTATGTAAAAGATGTAGTAAAGGTAAATCTTTTCTTTTGGGACCATCCGGAGATTAAAGGCATATATAATTGCGGCACAGGTAGTGCTCATCAGTTTAATGATATGGCTAGGGCTGTTTTGAAATTTTTTGGTTCAGGCGAACTAGTCTACGTTCCTTTCCCAGAAGTTCTAAAGGGTAAGTATCAAAGTTTTACACAGGCTGACGCAGCGAAGCTTTTAGCTGCAGGCTACGATGGAGGTTTTACAGATTTTGAAACGGCAGTGTTGGAATATTGCCAAGTATTGGCAAAAACCGGCGGCTATTATACTAATAACTAAGATAGTGGAGAACATTTATGAAACATAAGGCAGTATTTTTAGATCGTGACGGTGTTCTTAATGTCGACAACGGTTATTTATTTAAAATTGCAGATATACAATGGATTGCAGGTGCCAAAGAAGCTGTTGGATACTTAACAAAATTGGGCTATAAAATTTTTGTAGTTACTAATCAAAGCGGTATAGCACGTGGCTATTATGACCATAAGGATGTACATTTACTACATGACTATATGAACAGTGAATTTGCCAAAGTTGGCGGAAAGGTTAACAAATTTTATTATTGTCCTCATCACCCTACCAAGGGAACGATTCCGGAGTATACTTGTACCTGTAATTGCCGCAAGCCAAATCCTGGCATGTTGCTGCAGGCCATTGAAGAATATGACGTTGATTGTGCGCAAAGTTTTCTTGTTGGTGATAAGGAAACTGATTTAGCAGCTGCTAACGCCGCTGGTGTGACAGGTTATTTATTTACTGGAGGCAATTTATTGACTTTCGTACAGAACATTATAGGACAAGGGTAGTATTTGCGGAATTGCCGCAGGGATGGACAATAGGTGGTGAAGTTTTGGAATATAATAACATTTTAATAATTAAAATGAGTTCGCTAGGAGATGTCTTGCATACGCTGCCTTTTGCGGCGGCATTACGAGAACGTTATCCGGAGGCCAAAATATCTTGGCTGGTACATCCGCAATTTGCAGGTTTCGTACCGGATCAACCACTTATTGATGAAGTAATTTATTTTGATAAAGCAGCATTTACTAAAATGAGCTGGTCAAAACGTTTAGATTTTATCAAAAGCTTTCGTAAGGAATTACAAGCTAAAAAATTTGATCTGGTAATTGATTTACAAGGACTATTTAAAAGTGCAGTAGTAGCTTTTTTAACCGGTACAAAAGATAAAATTGGCTATTGTGAAATGCGTGAAGGCAGCGGTTTTATTAGTAAGCCTATTTGTGGGGATCATTGTGGAGACCATGTAATAGAACGTTATTTGGATGTAGCTCGTTATTTAGGCGCTAGGATAAATGGGGTTGAATTTCCTTTACCTGATTTACAAGAAGAAACAACAAATGTCCATAAATTGCTGGCTTCTGCCGGTATTAAGTTCGTGCGGAAGCAAAAAACTTTGGCTGGAAAAGTTGTAGTGGGAAAAAATACAAGTGAAGTAAGTTTTCCTGTCTTTAATACTCATAATTCGCTAGTACCAACCTCTTATGTGGTCATGGTGCCGGGAGCAAGGTGGGAGACGAAAAAATGGCCATCCGAGTATTTTGCCAAGTTAGCTAGAATGTTTATCGATGACGGATTGTATGTGGTTTTGGCCGGGAGTAAGGATGATGTAAGACAGGGAGAAATCATTAAAGAACTGGCAAATTTCCCTAAGGAAATAATTGATGTTATCGGTAAAACTTCCTTACGTGAATTGGCTGCGCTGATTAAAGAAAGCTGTTTTTATGTGAGTGGGGATACAGGACCTTTGCATATAGCTACAGCACTAAAAAAGCCTTTGGTTGCTATATATGGACCCACAAGGCCGGAAAGAACAGGTCCCTATGGTAATAAGGATGCTATAGTGCTTGTTGCTCCTGCAGAGTGCGCCGGTTGCTTGAAAAAACAATGCAGTAATTGGATTTGTATGCATAAAGTGACTCCGGAAATGGTTTACCAAGCGTACAAAAAGAAAATGGAGGTTCTTCATGTTTGAGTTGGCAGGTAAGAGAATCATTGTTACTTTTCTTATGCATTTGGGTGACTTGACACTGACTACTCCCTTTCTTAGTGTTTTACGTAAAGCTGCTCCAAGTGCCCACATAACATATTTAGTGGATGAAAAACTGCGAGATGTGGTGCTAAATAATCCCAATATAGATGAAGTAATGACTATAGATAAAAAAGGTAGGGATAACAATTTGCTGGCTTTATATGCTATGAGCAAAAAGATTTCTGCCGGAAAATTTGATGTTTTGTTAAATTTGCACCCTAATGAGAGATGTTCTTTTATCGCAGCCTTGGCTCATGTTCCGAAAAGAGCGGGGGCGGCGCATTTTTTGTTCCGACCTTTTTTTCATCCTTATTTAAAACTTAATCGTAAGCTGCATGCAGCGGATATGTATATTGACCTGCTTGCCAGGCTGGGAGTTAAAGATTTAACCAATAACGGCTTAGAAATTTTCCCTGGGCAGGAAGAAAAACAAGTGGTGGCCTCTTTTTGGCAGCAAGAAGATTTGGCGCCAGAAGCCAAGTTAGTAGGCTTTAACATTGGCAGCGCTGTAGAAACTAAACGCTGGGCACCGGAGCGTTTTGCCCAGGTGGCAGATATTTTAGAACAAGAAGGTTACAGGACAGTTTTCTTTGGCGGTCCTATGGATGAAGCAATGGTAGCGGAAGCAGTTGCTTTGATGCATGCTAAGCCTATTATAGCTACCGGTAAGTTTACCATTGGTCAATTAGCGGCGGCTATGAGTCGTTGTAGTTTGATAATTACTAACGATAGCGGACCTATGCACGTAGCAATTAGTCAGAAGGTTCCTATTGTTGCCATGTATGGACCCAGCAGTCCTCTTTTATACGGACCTTATACAGACAGAGCAACCATAGTAACGGCATTACCTCCTTGCCAAGGATGTGCTAAAGGCATGAAACATCATTGTGATGATTTACAGTGCATGAAGAGGCTGGAAGTAGGGCAAGTGCTTACAGCTGCGCATAAATGGCTAAAATGAATATGTAAAAGCAAATAAAAAGGGCTCTATTTATCATAAACTATGATAAATAGAGCCCTTTTGGCCTTTATTTTCGTTTGGCAACTTCTTTAAAGGCAATTTCTGCTGCCTGCAAGGTTTTTTCAAAATCTTCATCACTATGAGCAAAGGAAATAAAGTTTGTTTCAAATTGTGAAGGTGGCAAATAAAAACCCTGTTCTAACATGGAGTGAAAATATATTTTGAAGGCATCTAGGTCAGAAGTAAGAGCCGTTGCATAATCGGTTACAGCTTGTTTGGTGAAAAATACGGTAAACATAGAGCCTAAATGATGAAACTGATAATTTAAACCTGCTTTTTCTGCCGCATGTTGCAAACCGGCTACAAGAATTGCCGTACGTGCCGTTAATTTAGCGCAAACATCATGTTCAACCATATATTTAAGGCTAACAATGCCTGCTGCCATAGCCAAAGGGTTGCCGCTAAGGGTCCCTGCTTGATACATAGGCCCTTCAGGTGAAACCATACTCATGATATGACGTTTGCCACCGTAGGCAGCTACTGGGAGCCCACCACCGATAACTTTGCCTAGACAAGTAATGTCGGGGTCAAGAGCGTACAAGGATTGCGAACCGCCTTGAGCACTGCGAAAACCGGACATAACTTCATCACAGATTACCAAAGAACCGTATTTTTTTGTTATTTGACTGATTTTTTGGAGAAAACCTGGTTGCGGAAGAACCAAACCCATATTGCCGGGAGTAGGCTCCATAATAACGGCTGCAATTTCTTGGCCTTTTTCTGCAAAAAGTTTTTCTAAAGCATCAGTGTCATTAAAGGGAATAAGAAGAGTTGTTGCTACAGTACCTTTGGGAACTCCGGGACTGTCGGGAGTTCCCAAAGTAGTGGCAGCGGAACCTGCTTTAACTAAAAGACCGTCGGAATGACCATGGTAACAACCAATGAATTTAACAATATAATCTCGACCGGTATAGGCACGAGCAAGGCGTAGAGCACTCATAGTAGCTTCTGTTCCGGAATTAACCATACGTACCATATCCATGGAAGGTACTAGCTGGCAAAGCATTTCTGCTAAAGTAATTTCGGCTTTTGTGGGTATCCCATAGGAAGTACCACCAGTTGCCGCAGCTGTAATGGCCTTAGTTACTACCGAAGGAGCATGGCCTAAAAGCAAGGGGCCATAGCTCATAATGTAGTCAATGTATTCGTTGTCGTCTAAGTCATAAAGTTTACTACCACAGCCGCGAGCTACAAACGGGGGATTTCCTCCCACGCTGCGAAAGGAGCGTACGGGACTATTTACACCACCGGGAATAACTTTTTTGGCGGCCGCAAAGGCTGCTGTTGATTTAGTATGATTTAACATTTTATTACCTCCCGTTATTCTTGCAGCCATTTTGCTGCGTCAAGTGCATGATAGGTAATAATCATTTTAGCACCGGCACGTTTAAAGCCAGTGAGAGTTTCAAGAACGATACGTTTTTCGTCAATCCAGCCATTTTGTGCTGCTGCTTTAACCATAGCATATTCACCGCTAACGTTATATACGCAAAGTGGGCGGTTAAAGGTTGCGGCCACTCGGGCCACAACGTCTAAGTAGGCCATAGCTGGTTTGACCATGACAATATCAGCGCCTTCTTCAATATCTAATTCTACTTCTCGCAAGGCTTCATTGCTGTTGGCAGGATCCATTTGATAGCCTTTACGGTCGCCGGCCACAGGAGCAGAGTCTGCCGCAACACGGAAAGGACCATAGTATGCTGAAGCAAATTTAGCAGAATAGGCCATAAGGGCTACCTGAGAGTATCCTGCATCATCTAGAGCTGCACGCATTATTTTGATATGGCCGTCCATCATATTAGAAGGAGCAACTATATTAGCGCCGCAACGCGCATAACTTACGGCAATTTTGGCTAAAAGCGGTAAAGTTTCATCATTGTTTACGGTACAGCCATTTTCTAAAACACCACAATGACCGTGAGTAGTGTATTCACAAAGACAGGCATCAGTAATGATTACCAATTCTGGATAAGTTTTCTTAATTGCCTTAATGGCCATTTGTACCGGTTCGTTGTCATCCCAAGCGCTGCTGCCAATGGCATCTTTATAGGAGGGGAGACCGAAAAGTAAAATAGCAGGAATTCCAAGTTCTACTACTTGGGCAATTGCTTCTATGGCTTTGTCGACAGAGTATTGATAACTATTGGGAAGTGTTGGAATTTCGTTTTTAATATTAGTGCCGGGAACCACAAACAAGGGGAAAATTAAATCTTTTACGGATAAAGCATTCTCTCGAATCATGCTGCGCAGATTTTCTGTAGCACGTAAACGACGAGGTCGATAGATAGGAAAACCCATTATAAATCACTCCTTATAGTAATTGTTAATAGCATTTATTAAACCACTAATAGTGAAATCAGTAGCAATAATATCGGTTGTTAAACCTTGCTTTTGGCAGGTAGCCGCAGTAATAGGACCAATAACAGCAGTTTTTATGTTTTTTAAAAGCCGGGCATCATTGCCTAAAGCGTCTAACAAATTGGTAACCGTGGAGGAGCTGGTAAAAGTTACCAAGTCTACTTCAGAGTTTTTAAGTGCAGAGGTTAGCATTTCCAAATTTGGGCAGTCGGTTACAGTTTCGTAGGCCGGTACCACATCTACGACAGCTCCTAAAGTGCGCAAAGTATCCGGCAATATTTCTCTGGCCACCTTGGCCCGGACGAGAAGAACTTTGACTCCTTGTATAATATATGGAGCCATAGATTTAGCTAACTCTTCGGCTTTGTAGGCAGAAGGAACTATATCGGCATAAATACCCTTATCTTTTAGAGCGGCTGCTGTTTCTAAACCAATAGCGGCAATTTGTAGATGTGCTAATGCACGTATGTCTTTACCACTTTTAAACAAACGGTCATAAAAGGAGAGGACCCCATTTACGCTGGTGAAAACCAACCATTTATAAGCAGTTATATCATCAATGGCTTTATCTAAAGGTCCGAAACTGGCAGGAGGGACAATTTTTATGGCTGGAACTTCTATAACTCTTGCACCATCGGTTTCTAATCGTTTAGTAAGAGCACTGGCCTGAGCCCTGGCACGCGTAACAACGATTGTTTTACCAAATAAAGGTTTGTTTTCAAACCAATTTAGCTGCTCACGCAGTTTGACGACGTTGCCTACAATGAAAATCGCAGGTGGTTTTAATTGGGCCGCAGCTACATCTGCCGCAGCATTTCCTACGGTAGTAACTAATGTTCGCTGTTCAGGTTTGGTGCCCCAGCGAATAACGGCGGCCGGAGTATCTGCACTGCGCCCGTGGGCAATAAGTTGTTTAGTAATATTAGCTAGATTTTCTACCCCCATCAAGAAGACTAAAGTGTCAACCGCAGTAGCAAGACCTGACCAATTAATACTAGAAGATTCCTTGTCAGGGTTTTCGTGACCTGTAATAACGGCAAAGGAGGCGGCAATATTACGATGAGTTACAGGAATACCGGCGTATTCAGCCACCGCAATAGCCGAAGTAATGCCGGGGACAAATTCAAATGGTAATCTTGCTGCCAAAAGTTCAAGAGCCTCTTCACCGCCACGGCCAAAAACAAAAGGATCTCCACCTTTTAAACGAGCTACGATTTTTCCCTCGGAAGCTAGTTGCACTAAGAGTTTGTTAATATCAGGCTGCTGCATAGTATGCTGAGCGGAAGCTTTGCCTACGTAAACCATTTCTGCTGTGGGTTTAGCATAAGCTAAAATGCGAGGGTCTGCTAGTCTGTCATATACTACAGCATCAGCCATTTGCAAACATTCCATGGCTTTAATACTGAGAAGGCCGGGGTCACCGGGACCGGCACCAATTAAGTAAACTTTTCCGTTTTTTGTCATTTTTTTGCTCCTTAAAGAATTTCGGCGAGAATTTTTTGACCGCCGTTTTCTAACATTTTACGTCCTAATGCAGTTCCCAAAGCAATGTTGTCTTTAGTTTGGCCTTGAATTTTATCGCGTAAAACTGTGCTGCCATCCAAAGAGGCAATAACAGCTGTAATTTCTATATTATTATTTTCTATAGTGGCATGAACGCCAATAGGAACCTGACAACCACCACCTAAGAGGGCAAGAAAGGCTCGTTCAGCATCAGTGGCTTGCTGAGTTATTTCGTGGTTTAAAAAGCCAAGCATAGAGCGTATTTCATGGTCATTTTCACGAGTTTCAATAGCTAAGGCACCTTGACCAACGGCAGGTAAACAAAAGGAATTAGGAATTATTTCTCTAATGCGGTCTTTATAGCCTAAACGCTCCAGTCCGGCCGCTGCTAGAATTATGGCATCCATGTTACCTGTATCGAGCTTTTTCAAACGAGTATCTACGTTGCCTCGTAGGTCTACAATTTCAAGATCCGGGCGTGCAGCTAAGATTTGTGCACGACGGCGTAGACTTGAGGTGCCTAAAACAGCTCTTTTGGGTAAATCTTCAATACGCTTATATTTGTTACTGACAAAAGCGTCTCCAGCTTTAGCGCGTTCAGTTATAGCAGTAAGAATAAGGCCGGTAGGTAGTTTGGTAGGCATGTCTTTTAGGCTATGTACGGCTAAATCAATTTCACCTTCTACAAGCGCAGTTTCTAATTCTTTTGTGAAAAGGCCTTTGTCACCAATCTTAGCTAGAGGAACATCTAAAATACGGTCACCTTTGGTAACAATTTTTTTCAAAGTAACAGTGCAATCAGGATATTTTTCCCGTAGGCGGTCAGCAATGTAATTGCTTTGCCAGAGGGCTAAGAGGCTTTGCCTAGTTCCAATAATCATATTCTTTTTCATTACCAAGATCGTCCCCCTCATTTTTGTCTAACAAGAATAAATCACTTATCATTTTGCGATACAGCTCTTCGCTGGGAGTGCCTGCTACCGTGTTCATAGCTATCATAGGCTCGCGAAGAAATTTGCGCGTTAAACGCTGGGTCATTAAATCAACAATGTGACGTTCTTTATCGCTAAGGTCCGGCATTTTAACAAAGGCGTGTTTGAGCACGCGCTGGCGCATAAGTTCCATTTTGTCACCTAAGCGTAACATGACAGGGCGCATGGATAAATAACGCAGTCTTTCTTTAAGTTCCAATACTTCTTCTTCAATAATTTTTTCTGCCGTTTCAGCTTCTATTGAGCGCATAGCCTTGTTGGTATCGACTACGTCTTCCAAGTCATCAATATTGTAGAGCTGGACACCTTCCATTTTGCCAACTTCGGGAGCTACGTCACGAGGAACGGCTATATCTATTAAAATTAACGGTTTGTTTTTGCGCTGGGGCAAGATTTGCTCCATGCCTTTTTTCGTGATGATATAGTGAGTGGCACCGGTAGAGGTAATAATAATGTCGGCAGTGGACGCATTCCCCCAAAAATCTTGGAAGCGAATGGGCAAGCCATGGCATTTAGCTGCTAAGTTTTTTGCCTTTACCTGGTCACGATTAGCTACAAAAATATTTTTGGCACCTTTGTCATATAGATGACGTGCGGTTAATTCACCCATATGTCCTGCCCCTATAATTAACACATTAGTATTGCTTAGATCACCTAATATATCAATGGCTAAATCTACCGCTGCGGAAGAAACAGATACTGAATTATAGGCAATGCGGGTTTCGGTGCGCACCCTTTTTCCTACGGCAATAGCACGATGAAAAAGAGTGTTGAGAAACGTACAGGTCATACCTTGACGACGGGCGATACTATAAGCATTTTTAATCTGGCTAAGTATTTGTCCTTCTCCGATAACTAAAGAGTCCAAACTGGAGACTACGCGAAAAAGGTGTTTGACGCAGTTCACGCCGGTGAGATTGTAAAAATACTCTTGCTTATATAAATCTCCGGAAACATGTTTAAGCGTATGCCTGATAAGAGCAAGACCTTCTTCCGGTTTGTCTAGTACTAAATAAATTTCCGTTCTGTTGCAGGTAGATAAAAGCACTGCTTCAGAAAGAAAATCAGAGCCACGGAAGCGACGCAAAATCGCTTCTATACGTTCAGCAGTAAAGTTGAAGCGTTCACGGACTTCAACCGGAGCTGTTTTATGATTGAGGCCTAAAACTATTAATTGCATTAGTGATGCTCTCCTTTGCCTTTTTAATATTACCGGTTCGAACTAGATGTATAATGTTTGGTGTCAGCATTTCTTGCCAAAGTTTTTCCCTCTCTTGCGAGGTGGAAGGTATGTTTTTTATATTAGCACGAACTTCCAAAAGAAACTCGGCAAAATCAGCAAAGCAATCTCCATAGGAAGTACTTAATTCTCTAGTTATAAGCTTGGTTAAAGCTGGAGTACCGCCGGTAGTTACGGTGAAAATAAGGTTGCCATTTTGCCAAGACCCAGGCACAGTAAAATTACCTAAATCGGGTTCATCAATAACGTTTAATAATTGCTTATTGCGATTTGCTTCCTGTGCTACCAAGGCATTAACTGCAGAATTATTGGTAGCGGCAAAAACTAAAAATGCACCTTTGGTATCACCGGGCTCAAATTTACGCTGCAAAAAAGTTATTTTTCCTATCTTTGCTAAAGCAAGCAATTCAGGCATCGGTTCAGGTGCTATAAGGGTAATAAGAGCACCTGCGGCTAACAGATTTTCAACTTTGCGCAGAGCTACTTTGCCTCCACCGATAATGGTACAAGGCTTGTCTGTTATATTTAGTTGGATAGGATAGATAAAAGCTTTTTTCCCCATTAGGCAACCAACTTTCATCAATATAATTGTATTCAAGAAATCAATAATATAATAGCACAAAATGGAGGTACTTTCCACAGAGAACTTCCTGTTAGTTATAATAGAAAACTTAAGTGAAAGAGAAAGTGGAAAAAAAGTCTTGCTAAATAGTTGTAAATAATGTAATATATATCAGTAACATGTTTGCGTATATGGTCCGCTAGCTCAGTTGGTAGAGCACCTGACTCTTAATCAGGGTGTCCAGAGTTCGAGCCTCTGGCGGATCACCAACTTGGCCGGTTGGTCAAGAGGTTAAGACACCGCCCTTTCACGGCGGTATCGCGGGTTCAATTCCCGCACCGGTCACCAAACCCGGGCGATTAGCTCAGCTGGGAGAGCGCCTGCCTTACAAGCAGGATGTCGGCGGTTCGATCCCGTCATCGCCCACCATTTTTTTTTGCCTGATTTTGGCCCAGTAGTTTAGTTGGTTAGAATGCCGCCCTGTCACGGCGGAGGTCGTCGGTTCAAGTCCGTCCTGGGTCGCCATTATGCCTCGGTAGCTCAGTTGGTAGAGCAAGGGACTGAAAATCCCTGTGTCCGCAGTTCGATTCTGCGCTGAGGCACCATTTTTTAGGTGCTTAGTAAATTAAGTTTGAGTAAATGGCGGTGTTTATATGACTTTTACAATTATGTGGTTTTTGATTGCTTTGTGTCTTTGCCGTTGCTTATACGTAAGTATTCGGGACAGAAATTATGCTCATATTGCGGCGTCTTTCGTCCTACTTATTTGGGCTGTTTACAAGACCGCAGAACTTGCGGGTATTTTACCGGTAGCTTATATGATTAATTGATAAGGATGTAGTTATGTGTACAGCTAAAGTAATTTTAGCTGTACACATATTTTTTTGACAACAAAACACTAAATATTGATTTTGTAAATAAAAAAAGCACAACATGTTGTGCTTTTTGTTGCAATGGAGAATGATTTTTGATATCATATAACATATTGAATATGCTTACTGAGATGTTATAAATCTCAATTACGTATTTAGTGCAGAAAGAAACGGAGGCTGATTATGAAAGTTATAAAAAGAGATGGAACCACAGTTGATTTTGACAGTAGTAAAATTGTGTTGGCTATTCAAAAAGCTAATGCGGCTGTTGACGAAAGCGAACGGGTTGCTAACCCTGGTATAGAAATGATCGCTCAGTATGTAGAGAGTAAAAGTCAAGATAGGCTGCTAGTAGAAAATATTCAAGATATGGTTGAGCACAAACTTATGGATTTAGGAAAATTTTCTTTGGCCAAAGCTTATATAATTTATCGCTATACAAGAGCTTTAGTACGCAAAGCTAATACTACAGATGAATCTATTCTTTCACTTATTCGTAATAGAAACAAGGATGTTATGGAAGAAAATTCCAATAAAAATGCTGTTATGGCTTCTACGCAAAGAGATTTAATTGCTGGCGAGGTGTCTAAAGATTTAACTAGACGTATTATTTTGCCGGAAAAGATTTCTCAAGCCCATGAGGCTGGTATTTTGCATTTTCATGATGCTGATTATTTTATTCAGCCAATTTTCAATTGTTGTTTGATTAATCTTGGCGACATGTTAGATAATGGCACCGCAATGCACGGAAAAATGATTGAGAGCCCCAAGAGCTTTCAGGTTGCTTGTACAGTTATGACACAGATTATTGCTTCTGTGGCCTCATCTCAGTATGGGGGGCAGTCTGTCGACATTTCACATTTAGGCAAGTATCTGCGTAGGAGTAAGGACAAATTCAGATGCAAACTCTTGCAAGAAACACAAGGTAGGATAGCTGATGATGTTTTAGAGAAGATTTTGGCTAGCCGCGTTAAAGATGAATTGGCCAGCGGTGTACAGACTATACAATATCAAATTAACACCTTAATGACCACTAATGGACAATCTCCTTTTGTAACACTCTTCTTAAATTTGCAAAAGGATGATGAGTACATCGAAGAAAATTCTATGATTATTGAGGAAATTTTACGCCAACGTTTAGAAGGTATTAAAAATGAAGTAGGCGTAGCAGTGACACCTGCATTCCCTAAATTAGTATATGTTCTTGATGAGCATAATTGTCTTCAAGGTGGAAAATATGATTACTTGACGCATTTGGCTGTTAAATGTTCTATAAAGCGGATGTATCCTGATTATATTTCTGCTAAAAAAATGAGAGAAACTTATGCCGGTAATGTATTCTCTCCCATGGGTTGTCGTTCTTTTCTTAGTGCTTGGAAAGATGATAAGGGCGAATATAAATTTGAAGGGCGC
Organism: Acidaminococcaceae bacterium; assembly: GCA_029004715.1. GTDB lineage: Bacteria > Bacillota > Negativicutes > Acidaminococcales > Acidaminococcaceae > JAAYAE01. The sequence continues at coordinate 19,802 of JAQVYX010000013.1, forward strand.
TTTAATCAAGGCGTAGTTTCTCTTAACTTGCCACAAATAGGTATAATTGCACAAGGTAATGAAGATAAATTTTGGCAGCTATTAGATGAACGTTTGGAATTATGTCATGAAGCCTTAATGGTCCGTCATCAGGCTTTAATGGGTATTACATCTGATGTCAGTCCCATTCATTGGCAGCATGGTGCTATTGCCCGTTTGGCTAAGGGTGAGAAAATTGATAAGTTGCTAGAAGGGGGTTATTCTACTCTTTCCTTGGGTTACATTGGGTTATATGAACTTACTAAAGCTATGAAAGGTGTTAGCCAGACTACTCCTGAAGGTGAGGAGTTCGCTTGCCGTGTTATGAATTACCTGCGTGCTGCTTGTGACCGTTGGAATGAGACAACTCATTTGGGTTTTGCTTTATATGGTACGCCGGCTGAATCTTTATGTTATAGGTTTGCCCGCATTGACAAAGAACAATTTGGAGATATTAAAGATATTACTGATAAAGGCTATTATACTAATTCGTATCACGTTGATGTGCGGGAAGATATTGATGCTTTCAGCAAGTTTGCCTTTGAGAGCCAATTCCAAAAAATTTCTTCCGGTGGCGCTATCTCTTATGTAGAAATTCCTAATATGAAAAAAAATCCTACAGCAGTGGAAGATATCGTTCGCTTTATTTATGACAATATTCAATACGCTGAATTTAATACTAAATCTGATTATTGCCAGGTATGCGGATTTGATGGAGAAATTACCATTAATGATAATTTAGAATGGGAATGTCCTCAATGTCACAATAAGGATCAAAACAGGATGAACGTAACTCGTCGTACTTGTGGTTATTTAGGTGAGAACTTCTGGAATGTGGGGAAGACAAAGGAATTAAAGTCACGGGTTTTGCATTTATAATGGGGGCTTAAAAATGAATTATGGTGTTATAAAAAAACATGACGTTGCCAACGGCGTAGGTGTTAGGGTCTCCCTTTTTGTAAGTGGATGTACTCATGGATGCAAAGAGTGTTTTAATCCGGAAGCATGGGATTTTTCCTATGGTCAACCGTTTACTGTTGCCACAGAAGAAGAAATACTGCTTGCTTTGCAGCCACAGTACATAAGAGGATTTTCTCTTTTGGGAGGAGAGCCCTTTGAACCTGAAAACCAAAAAGTTTTAGTAGAGCTTTTACGTAAAATAAAAGTAAGATATCCTCAAAAAGATATTTGGTGTTACAGTGGCTATCTTTTTGACACGGAAATGCTGGCAGGAAAATTAGGCGAACCTACAATCACGAGAGAAATGCTTTCATATATAGATATTTTGGTAGATGGAGAGTTTCATATTGCGGAGAAAGACCTAAATTTACGTTTTTGTGGTAGCCGCAATCAACGGGTAATTAAAGTTACTGAATCGCTAAGAACAGGAAACATTGTTTTGTGGCAGGACGAAGAAGGTTTATAATATATTTTTTTATAAGGCAGGAGCCGTCTCTTAATTAAGAGACGGCTCCTGCCTTATTTGTGTTCTTAATGTTTTATTAGTAACTATTATTCAGAGGCTATATGTGGAATTTAGCTATGCTGCCTTGTTGTCCGGGAGTTACTTCTAATCTTGTGGGAATACGTTCTTGTAATTCGGCAACATGGGAAATTATGCCTACTAGGCGGCCGCCTTTTTGTAATTCTGTAAGTGTGCGTATGGCCATATCCAAGGCTTCTTCATCTAAGGAACCAAAGCCCTCGTCGACTAAAATTGTATCTAAACGCACACCGCCGGCATAAGATTGAATAACATCAGATAGTCCTAAAGCCAAAGATAAGGAGGCTAAAAACATTTCTCCACCGGAAAGGGTTTGTACGGGTCTGGCCATGCCGGTAAAACTGTCCATAATTTCCATATTCAAACCATTTTTGCGCCTGCCGTCTAAAATTGTATCAGTACGATGCAGGCTATAACGGCCACGGCTCATTTTGTGCAAGCGTAGGTTGGCTGCACGAAGTACGTCATCTAAAATTGCTTGCAATACATAGGCGGAAAAAGAAAGATTAAGGGCGTTTTCACCTTGAGCTGTTTTAGCCAAAGCACTTGCAGTTATGTAGGCGGTATCAAGATTTTCTATTTTTTGTTCTAACTTTTTCAGTTCTTGTTGTTTAAGGATAGTTTTGCTAATACTATCTTTCAATACAGCTAGATTTTCTGTAAGAGCTTGGTAAGATTGTTCCAAGGCACTAGTCTCTAGCGCCAAGGTTTCCAAGGGCGGTGGTGTCTTTTCTTTAATGTTATCGGCCGCACGAGTATAACGCTCTTTTACTGCGGCTAAATTTTGTTCATAATCCGAAACTTCTTGGCGTAGCTGTTCTTTTTGAGGAACAAAAGGAAGGGTATCTAAAAAGGCTTTCTGGTTGTCGAAGGGGGAAGCCTCTAAAGCACTCTTGTATGTAGCACGGAGGGTATTAAATTCTTCTTCAAGCTTGAGTTTATTCTTACCGGTAGCGTCTAAGGCTGCTTTACTGGCAGCTAAGTTTATTTGTGCTTTTTGATATTGTTGCTGATAGGTTTGCAATATTTTAATTTCTTTGCTAAGGGTGGCTACTTGAGCCGTTAACTTAGTCTTGTGAGCTATGGATAAAGTTGCCGGGGCTGGATGGTGTAAGGAACCACATACAGGGCAGGGGGTATCATCGCGCAAGTCTTGCGCTAGACGTTCTAATTCTGCACTAACACCTGTAATTTTGGCAGCCTCACCACTTAAATTAACAATTTTAGTATTTAAATCTGATAAAATTTTACCTAAATCACTATTGCTAGTGTTTTGACTGCCAAGGGAATTAGCAATATTTTTTTCTAAAGCAGTGTTAGCTTCTTCACTTTTTGTTAGAGCAGTTGTAGCTGCAGTTAATTCAGCTTGTACTTCTTGATAGTGTTTATAACTTCTTTGGGCAGCTAGGTAGGTCCCTTGCAGGAGTTCGGCTTTTTCTGCCAACAGAGCATTTTTTCGTTTTTGGGCAATATATTCGGCCTTATTTTGCAAAGTTTCCCACGAAGCTTTGGCTATAGCAGCGTCAGTAAATGCCTTTGTCAGTTCTTTGGCTTGTTGCAAAGCAGTTCTCGCAGTTTGTAATTGAGCTTTTTGTAAGGCAGCTGCAAGTGATTTTTCCTGTTCATCTTTTTGCAGCTTGACTAGAAGTGTTTTAACATCGGCATCGTTTGTACAGTTTAAGGTTTCTAATAAGAAATCCTTTTGGGTTTTAACGGCAATATAGTTTTTTTCAATTTCCTTGCTATGTTCCTTTAATAGGTTTTCAATCTGTCCGTAGATTTGTGTTTTAAATAAGGTCTCTAAAAGGACTTTACGTTCATTAGAATTAGCAATAAGGAAACGTCTAAATTCCCCTTGGGGTAAAAGTACTATTTGGCAGAACTGATCAGCTTTAAAACCAATGATTTTTTCGATTTTTTCGGTAACGTCATTAGTTCCGGAAGCAACTACATTGCGTTCTTGGTTTTGTATTTCTACTAAAACGGCACTGGCAGGCATTTTGCGATTGCCTTCACCCCGCTGTTTCTTTAAGTCCTGTTCGGGGGAGCGCGTAACTTCCCAGGTTTTACCACCGGCGGTAAAAGAAAAAACTATTTCCGTTTTTTTTGAAGGAGGGGCATAGTCGCTGCGTAGGGATTTAATAACGCGTAAATCACCACTGGCTGTGCCATAGAGTGCAAAGGCCATGGCGTCTAAAATAGTTGTTTTACCGGAACCGGTAGGACCATGAATAAGAAAAAAAGTTTTGTCACCTAAGAGTGTGAAATCTATTTCTTGTTTGTCAGCAAAAGGACCAAAGGCATTAATAATAAGTTTTAAAGGTTTCATTTAGGACCGCCTTTCTTTGTCTTGGGCAGTCTCAATAGTTTTATTGAGCAGCGTTTCTTCTAAAGCATTTAGAGGTCTGTGGTGCAAATGTTCAAAGAAATTAAAGAAAAGTTCTTTTATACTTAATTCTTGGTGTCTACCGCTTTTAAAGTCTTCATTGTCTGCTAAAATGTCTTTTGTATATTCTAAGTGTAAAATATGTGGATAAATTGCTTCCAAACGATTTTTGGCATCAATGACAGGGGTAATATCGGTTAGGGTAATTTGTAGGTAGTGATCAACAAGGGTTTGCCTTGGATTGTTTAGGAGGTCTTGAAATGTTCCGGTAAGTTGAGCTAACTGATGCTTAGGTTGTAATTCCAAAGTTTCAACTGTAATGTTGCCCTTAGCGTCTAAGTTTATCAGGTGTAAACCTTTTGGTTGGTTAACTTCATTAAACGAATATTTTAAAAGGGAACCACTATAGCGAATTTTTTCACCATTTTGTTGGCAATAGTGCAAGTGTCCCAGAGCTGTGTAGTTGAAGGGGGCAAAATTTGCTGCGCTTACGTTGCTGCTACCGCCAATGGACAAAGGACGTTCGCTGTCCGGAGATTCGGTTGCTCCGGTCAAAAACACATGTGCTACAGCAATTTTGCGGCTATTTTCCGGAATTTGGGACAGCATATTGTTTAGTTGCCATTGTAGGGCTTCTTCATGAGTTTTGATGGGGGTACCGCTTAGTTCTGCTGCTACTGCCGGTTCGCAGTATGGCAAGGGTGCGAAGTACACGGGACCATAGGCATCGTTTAGGACTACAGGTTTAGAAGCGGCATTCACGGTGCCATAGATAAATAGTTTGTTTTCAGCAAAAAGAGCCTGACCAAAGTTTAAGCGGTCAGGATTATCATGGTTGCCGGCTATTAAAATGACGGGAATATTGTAATCTATAACTAATTCTTTTAAAGTATTGTTAAGTAAATTGACAGCTTCTGTAGGAGGTACGGCTCGGTCATAAATATCACCGGCAATGAGTACGGCATCTACTTTGCGTGTAACAGCAATTTTTAGTAGCTGCGCCAGCACGGTTTTTTGTTCATCTGTCATATGCAAACCGTGGAAAATACGACCAAGGTGCCAATCAGCAGTGTGTAATATTAGCATGTCATGCTCCTTTAATTTGCTCTTTAGCGGGACAAAAAAATAAAAAGATGATTTTTAAGATCACCGCTATTTCTTTTTATTTGTTTTCATATGCAAAAATATATAAGTAACAAGATAAATAAATCCACCAATCGGGGTTTTAGTGTATAAAAGAATGGGGAAAATAAAGATAGCTATTGTCAAAATCAAAAGAGATGGTATTACAGAAAGGAAAAAAGCTAAGCTCATTCTTTGTTGTAGCCAAACAGCTTTCATTTTGTTTGTGGCTAAGGTACCATAGCGACAGGCAAAAATAGCAAAAAAGAAACCACTCATTCCGTATAAAATTTCGGACAAAATGTTATCGTACATAGAATTCCCCTTTATTTTTTAGTTTAGTAGGTTAGGCGCTAGTGAAAAATAGAACTAAGGTCATTTTGTGATGTTTATATAGTTAGTGATTAGTTTTATTGTAGAACTTGGGCATAACAGTATTTAAAGCTCCACTTTTAACTAATAAGCCGGCAATAATGCTTCCTCCAATTGTACTTACCAAAAATGGTGGTATGAAAAACCACGCTACGGTCTCTTTCCCTAAGACATATTGTACAATAATAAAAGAAACAAAGCCGCCTAAAATGCCGGTGCCGAATATTTCTCCAAACATAGCCGCTTTAACATTACGAAAACGAAGATACATAATACCGGCGCAGAAGGCCCCAATCATACTACCGGGAAAAGCTAAGATGGAGCCAAGACCAAACATGTTACGCAAAAGTGCGATACCAAAACCTATCCCTGTGGCATAGCCGGGACCTAAGAGAATTGCGGCTATAACATTAATACAGTGTTGCACAGGAAAACATTTAGAAATGCCGGCAGGAATGTAGAATAGATTGGCTGTTAAGGTGCCTATAGCGATTAATAATGCTGATAATGTTAAACGATTGGTTTGCATGGAAATGTGCCTCTTTTCATTATATATATAATGATAGCACGCAGATGAGATAAAGGGAATAACGAAAGAATGTAGAATATTAAAAGTAGATGAGCATTATCACCCATGCTGAGTGGGCTGGTCTGCTTAAATAAGGGGATTGTATTTATAAGGAGGAGTAAAAATGTCGGAATTTAGTGAAAAAATAGGTCTGGAAACGGGAAATTTATTTAAAAACGGCTATAATTGTGGGGAGGCGGTAGTGCAGGCTTTTAGAACAAAAGCTGGAGTGGATATTGACGATAATGCCTTTAGACTCGCTTCAGGATTTGGCGGTGGCATGGGACATGCTCGTGATTTATGCGGAGCCTTGGCAGGATGCATTATGGTTATTAGCACTTTGGTAGGACGTAACAATCCGCAAGATAAACCATTAAAAGAAATTTATCCTTACTCAAAGGAATGGCATGATCGTTTTGTCGAGGAGTTTGGTTCCTCAACTTGTCAAGGTCTGATGCCTTTTGAATTTGATACCAGAGAACATTACATTAATTGTCTCAAGCTGGTAAATAAGATTGGCAAATCCTTAGCAGAATATTTAGTGGAAAAAGAACTAATAAAGGAAAAGAAGATTTGAAGTTTGGATGCAGAATATTGAGTTTGGAGTGAAAAATAGGAATGCAAGCACTTACGGGTATTAAAATTATTGATTTTTCAAAATGGCTGCCTGGACAATATTGCAGTATGGTTTTGGGTGATTTTGGCGCAGAAATAATTAAAGTAGAAGATATTGGCGGTGATGGAACGCGTAGCTTTTTCCCACAAAAAGAGACGGGTATGAGTTACTGGCATTTGGCTTTAAATAGAAATAAAAAAGGTCTTGCTATTGACCTTAGAAGCACAGAAGGGAAAGAGATTATTTATAAGCTTATCATGGAAGCAGATGTGCTTATTGAGGGTTTTCGTCCAGGGTTCATGGAAAAACTGGGCTTTGCTTACGAACAAGTGGCTCAAGAAAACCCTAAGTTGGTATATTGTTCTCTTACGGGATTTGGACAAACAGGTAAGTATAGGCATAAACCAGCTCATGACTTAAATGTCATAGGGTTGGCAGGAATGTCCTATCTAGATGCGGAGCAGGGGGGAGCGACAGTTTCAGATATTCAATTTTCGGCCATGGGTGGAGCCTTTAATGGTGTATCAGGAATAATGCTGGCTCTTTTCGCCCGTGAACGCACGGGTCTAGGGCAACATGTAGATATAGGGCTTTTCAATGCGGCGCTTAGTGAAGAGACAACTATTATTAGCAGCCTTTGGGGTAGCGAGGAACAGGGAGTACGACCATTTGGCCGTTTAGCGCATTATTATAATATTTATAAAACTAAGGATGGACGTTATTTAAGCGCAGGAGTTATTGAACCTAAGTTTTGGCGTAGAATGTGCGAAGTAATTAAAAGGGAAGATATTATAGAACGACAAATGGACTTTGCCCATGAAGATGAGTTATGTAAAATCTTGGAAGAAGCTTTTGCGCAAAAAACACAGAAAGAATGGTTAGATTTAATTGGTAATGAAGAATTTTGTTTAACGCCAATTTGCAGTTTGCAAGAAGCTTTAGCAGGAGATTTGGTGGCAGAAAGCCACATGCTTACAGAACGCGAAGAGGATATCGGCAGAGTGCGTTATGTGAAAAACCCTATCAAAATGTCAGCTACTCCATCCGTTATTGACCGACGAGCACCTAGGTTGGGTGAGCATAATGAAGAAATATTAACGGCTATTGGTTATGATAAGAAAGAAATTGAAGAGCTAAGTAAAAAAAATATTATTAGTAAATAGCATTGAAAGCTTTCTTGGTTATTATAGTGAGTTAGTAATGGAGGCATAGTAGGTACACAATGAAGAAAATTCTGACCGTTTTAATTTTTATTTGTTGTTTATTTCAACTGTCTGTTGCGCAGGCGGGTATGATTGGTAAACAGGAAGAAATAAAGATGGGCAGCGAAGTTGCTAGTCAGCTGGAAGCTCAATATGGTGTAGTTCATGATGATGATTTACAAGAAAGAGTGGAGCGTATAGGGCAAAGTCTGGTAAAGCAATGCGACAGAAAAGATTTGCACTATACATTTAAAGTCCTCAATACTAATGACGTTAATGCGCTATCTGTGCCGGGAGGATTTGTCTATGTATTCAAGGGTTTAATAGATTTTATGCCTTCTGATGATGAATTAGCAGGTGTTTTAGGCCATGAAATAGGGCATATAGTCAAACGTCATAGCGTTCATCAAATAGAAAAGCAATTAGCACTATCCTTGCTAACTATAGTTGCAGGCGTTGCTTCCGGTGATCCGGGAGCCGGTATTATGCTTGCTAGTACAGCATCACAGGTATTAATGGCAGGTTACAGCAGAGCAGATGAACGAGAAGCCGATGAACAGGGGTTTATGCTTACCAATAAAGCGGGTTATAATCCTTATAGCATTTATGTTACTATGTGCAAGCTTAATGATTTGGCTAAGGAACAGGGTAATCCCGGATATGGAATTTTTTCTTCTCATCCAGAGCCGGAAGTGCGCATGGCCAAAGCTATGAAAGCCCTTGAGGCCATGCATATTACGCCCCTAGTTACCATAGACAAAGATGGTAGTGCAAAAGTGACAGAGGGTAAATGGCAGTATGAATTTTCTAATACTGTGGGGAGTGACAAACCTGAATACCGGGCAAGACTTATGGCCGGAGCGCTTTATTTAGCAAAAAAACGCGGTATTGTAGATGAAACCCGTTTTATTACCATAGATAATGATGGGTATACGGATGTTTACTATGATGATATCCGCGTAGTACGAGTATATAACGCAGATAATATGGAATTTCCGACCCTTAGCGATTATGCAGGAGAGGTAGCAGCTAAACTGCAACTTTGGGCACGGGAGGTTAATGAAAAACAGTAAGTAATAAGGTATTGGACTTTGTTCCAATACCTTATTTTCTCTCGTTCCTATAAATATTTATGTTATAATTAAAATCATAATAAAAAGTTTTTTTATTGAAATAAGAGAAAGAGGCTTCTAGTGAAGACTTTGTTGCGCTTTTGTAAACTTTTTAAAAAAAATAAAGGATTTTTAATGATAGATGCCATCGTTGCGATTGTCATTTTAGCCGTTGCTTTGGTGGCACTAAGTTATTTATATACCGAGGGTACTAAGTCAAGTATCATGGCCGGCAGTTCAGAACGAGCTATGGAAATTGCTGCTCAACGCATGGAATTCATGAAAAAAGCTGCAGGTGTCAGTTATAGTGCTGATGCTGGCTTAGAAGCATTAGTTGCTGCAGCTAATGCTGACAAAGTCGTTAAAGTGGATGGGGAAAATAGAGAATATACAGCGGAATGTTCTGCTGTGCAAGTATATGGAGATAGTGCCAAGTATGGACGCAATAAGTTATACCGGATTATTGTGAACGTAAGCTGGACAGATCCGGCTTCTGAAAATGTGAGACTGGAAAGCTACATTGCCGTTGAATAGGGTGGTACTGTGAAAAAAAATGCAGGGTTTACTTTAATAGAATTAGTGGTTGCCATCGTACTCATGGGTATTGTTTTCGGTACGATTATTGGTCTATTTTCTCAAAGCGTAAAGCAGCAGCAAGCCGGTGTTTCACAACAAGAACTTTTTTCTCAGGCCAGGGCCATGATGGCGGAAATAAAAACTACTTTGCGCTATGCGGATAAAGATAGCATAAAGTTTTACAGTGGTACGACGGAAACAGCGCTTACGGCAGATAGCAGTGATTTTACGGGAATCACTAAAATGGTTTATACTAGTACTATTTTCAGTAACAATTATGATGCTGCTAATGGTACTTCAGAGAAAGTGGATGTAACTGTTGCACTGCAGCAACCTAGTGGGTGGACTCATAAACAAATGAAGGTTACTAAGACCATAGGGGCGATAACTAAAACCTTGGTATTTCCGGAAAAAGATGCAAATTCTTTATTTACCACAACGACAAATTTCCCTATTAGCCCGGCTAAACTTATTAGTAGTATGGATGTGGAATTATATAAAATTGATTTACCCATGCAATATGCAATTTCAGGAAGCATGAAAGAAGAGCATTTGCGTACTAGTGTGGGACCATTAACGACTGATGATGCTACTGAAACAGATCCGTGGATAATACTCAGAAATCACTATATAGATATTGCGAACCTTATACAAAAATATTATGCAGGAGAAACACTAACCACTGATGAGCAGGCACAAGTGGCCGTTTATAGAAGTTATGGAAACAATAGCCTTAGCAACGATGCGCTCAGAGCCTATGTATATAATGTTTATTATAACGGAGCTTGGCCTTCCGGTAAGGTTACTTATGCGAACGGCATAACTGCAACTGTTTATGCGCAACCTTTTTGGGTTGTTTCAGCGACCGGAGATACTAAGGATACCTTTATTTTCTGCCAAGAGTCCAGCGCACAGCAGCCAGGGTGGTATACTAAGTATATTTATAATACGGATACATCTAAGCTTTATATTAGGTCAAGTCCTACTTCTGTGAACACTTGGGCATGGAGTACGCTAAAAGATACTATTCTTGGAAATGGTTGGACTACAGAGGGTAGTACAACTTTTACTTTAACAAAATCCTCTATTTAAGAAAAGGTGAAAATATGAAATCGCAACGTGGTTCTATGGCAGTAGTTGCTTTAGTTATGATGTTATTTTTACTTATAGCTGGGGTTGCGTGGCTGCCCATGTTAGCACAGGAGCATAAAATTGTTCAGAACGACTGGGAAGAACAACAAGCTTGGTATGCGGCAGAGGCAGGTTTTGTGCGGGCAAAAACCGAACTTAACAATAGTGCTGACGGTGGTGATTGGGGTTGGTTGGCTAAAAGTTCTAGTAATACTGATTTAAAAGCGGCAATGCAAAGTATCAAAGATGAAGTTTTGATAGGTACGAAGCAAGCTAACTATGCCGTCTATATTTCTCCGGAATTGACAGATAACGATATACCGGCTGCTTCTACCGGCTATACTATTACTTCTGTAGGGCAGGTGAATGGGATACAAAAGATATTAAGGAGGATTGTTACTACAGCAGCTTCTTCCGGAGGAGATACACCAACAGCGATAGAAGCTATGGTGGCAGCAGGAGGTAAAATTACCGTGCATAATCCTTGGATGCATTTTAACTCTGATGGCACGATTTTTACCAGTGCGCAGTTGACAGATTTGAATGTTAATCCCAATAGCGATGCAGCTGCAAGCACTTCTAACTGGTGGGGCTCATTGTCTAATCCCTTGTATACGCATTTGCCTGATTCTATGTTCGCTTATCCCAGTGGCACGTCTAAAGGTTATCTTACCTATGGAGGGACTCTTAATTTAGCTGCCGGTGAGACCGTTTATATGGATAGTTTGCAAATTACGGATTGGCAGGGAGCACATCCAGCCTATACAGGTTCTTCAATTAATATATATGGGCAAGCAGGTTCAACAGTGTATTTTACAAATGCAGTTGTGTCTAAACTTGCATTTAATGGTATTACAGGACCGAGTTTCGGAAAACCTCTTAATGTTATAATTGATGGTAATATTAGCATATCAAATTTGAACTTTTCCGGAAATGTGCGTATTATTGTTAATGGAACTCTTATTCTAGGCGGCGGCAGTGGTTCTGGCAACTTCATGTTTTTAAGTAACGGTGATATTACGGTAAAACAAAGTATTAGTAGTATACATAATCTCTTTTTATCCTCAGATGGCAATATTAATATTACCGGCGACTTCACAGGTCAAATGCAGGCCAAGGGCAATATTGATATTTGGGGAGTAGGAGCAACCTATATTTTTAATGGTGATGTAATAAAAGCATTTAGCTTGCCGTCGGAAATGACAACTATCTAAGGAGATTGTTATGTTGTTCGAACACTAAAATTAAT